>JBIIOS010000122.1:0-5328 GCA_044336805.1 Candidatus Nanopelagicales bacterium | reverse complement strand
ATGAGGACTCGTTGACCCGGGGTCAGCTCGACATCGACACGCGCCCGCAGGTCGAGTCCAGCATCACCCGGATACTCACGCTGCGGGAGCGGCAGGTCAGGGTCAAGCCGCTGGATAAGTATCTCGCGGATCATGGATTGACCTCAAAACCTCGAACTGCAAGTGTCGTGTCCTCGTCATTGGATCTGTCACCATTTTTGAGGAAGTGTTCAATGCCTACTTGAATAAAAATGGAATGGGCAATAACAGCCACCGGTCCATCAGCACTGTTGAGGCGAGCAGTTGCTACCGCATAAATTTTGCGTCTCTCCTGGCCCAGAATTTCAGCGTGGAAGTGCAGAACCGAACCTACCGGCACCGGCATGCGGAATTCACACTCAAGCCTTCCCGTCACGGCCCGTTCGCCGACTAGCCAGTTCAATGTGCCCAAGGCTTCGTCGAGGGCCGCACTCAGCACTCCTCCGTGCGCCAAGCCGGATGCCCCCTGGTGGTGCTTGGTAACCGTGAACGTCCCCACCACGCTCATATCCGAGCCAGCAAACATCAGCATGTGCAGGCCAGTTTCGTGATCTCCACCGCAGCCAAAACACGATTGGAAATGCGACGGAATTTGGTCACCGGGTTTGGGTGCGTGCTCCGCCCTTGGTGGCATGGTCGCTTCTTGTGGAACAGCGGATGCCGAGGGTTTCATAGACATGACACATGCACCATACTCCGATTGTGGTGTACCGCGAAAGACTCCTGCCAGGTGCCCCAATCCTGCTTCTCGGCTTGGGCCTCTTCCTCATGGTGGGACTTGCCTATTCAGCGGCATTTGGCTCCCTCATTGGAATTTTACTCGCTCTTGGCATCAGCACCGTTTCCATCATTTTTGCAGTAGTAACGGCTCCTCAAATTCGGGTCGACACTAGCTCGGGTGAAGGGTTCCTCTCCGCCGGGAGGGCGAGGATCAACGTCGCCCTGATCGATTCTGCTCATCAACTAACGAATACGCACAAACGTGAGGTTGAACTGGGTACTCGAAATGACACCGCCTTTAACCTCATCAAAGGAAAACTTCCGTTAGTCGAAGTCGCTATTTCTGATCCGTTGGATCCCCACGGTTTTTGGCATTTGTCCAGCCGTACCCCACAAAAATTGATTCAGGCGATTTCCTCCGCCCAGGGACCCAAAATCTGACGCTCCTCATTGCGGTGGTAGACAAGCGCTATGTCAGGTGCCAAGAATCAACCCATTCCCGAGGAATCAGGGTTGAAAGAACACTCTTCGGGCGACAACCAACTGGTTGTTCACGTACTCGCCCCATTAGCCGCGATGGGGGCAACATGGGCTGCCCGAAAGGCGCTGAATAGCAGCTACCGCAAGCTAACAGGACGCAGCGCACCCGACCCACAGGATGCCCAGGTCGCATTGGGTTCGGCTCTTGTGTGGGCTGCAATTACAGCGGCGAGTGCGGCCGTTGTGGAGGTTGCGGTCTTTCGATTTCTCGCCAGAAAAAGCTAAGAGCACTCTTTACACACGGGGCCGGACTTACCTTCGTGATCCAACTGGCTTTGGTGGTGAACCAAGAAGCACGACATGCAGGTGAATTCGTCCGTCTGTTTTGGGACAACTTCAACTGACAGGTTTTCGCCAGAGAGATCCGCGCCGGGTAACTCGATCGACTCGGCAAGCTCTGCTTCATCAACGTCTACCGGGGATGAAGCTTTTTCAGCCCGCTGGGCCTTGAGCTCTTCAAGACTGTCCTCAGCGAGCTCCTCGTCGGTCTTACGAGGGGCGTCGTAATCGGTCGCCATAGTGTCTCATTCCCTTCCGTTTGCAGAATCCCGAAATAAACCTTCGGGGTGCGCGCAGATTGTCCCCCACCGTCGTTCGAGGTGCGCAGTTGGGTGCCTTTGAGGCTCTCACTCATGGAAAAATAGGCCTAGTGAGAGAATGGCGCATGCCAATTTACGCATTAGGCGAAAAAACGCCGATCATTGATCCAACCGCATTCGTTCACCCTGATGCAGTTGTGATCGGGGATGTCCGGGTGGGTCCGCACTCCAGCATCTGGCCGTGCGCGGTCTTGCGTGCAGATAGTGGGAAAATTGTGATCGGTTCGGGAACGTCGATTCAAGATGGCTCCGTAATTCACTGCACTGCATCTCATGACACTGTGATTGGCGACAACTGTGTGATCGGCCACGGGGTTCATCTTGAAGGGTGCCGCATTGAGTCAGGTTCACTCATTGGCTCACACGCAGTCGTTTTGCATAACGCGGTCGTCGGGCCAACCTCCCTCGTTGGCGCCTGCGCTCTCGTAGGAAACAACAAAATAGTGCCTCCCTATGCGCGAGCTTTGGGTGTACCGGCGACCATTACCGAGGGTGTTGTCACCAGTGCCGACATCGATGTCTCGGCCCAAATATATATTCGCAATACAAGTGCGTACTTAAAGGATTTGCGACTCCTTGATTAACAGGTCATGTGCGCCAGCAGCCATGAGTACCTGTTCTAATTCATCATATATTTCCGGGTTACTTGAAATTAAAAGTTTACCGAGGTCACCGTCAATCGGAGCCTCCACTCGACCTCCCGCAAGGGAAACGATGAGGGCTCCAGCAGCGTAGTCCCAAGGGTTCAGCCCAACTTCAAAATAGCCGTCGGTGAATCCACTTGCCAGCCAACACAGGTCAACAACAGCGCATCCGGATCTTCGAATATCGGCGATTTGCGGGAGAACGGAGGCAACAACTTCTGCCTGCAATCCGCGACGAATAGGTGAATATCCGAATCCAGTCGCCAGTAGGGCATCTTTGAGTTTGCTGCCACGACGCACGTTTAGTGCTTCCAACGATTCCCCATCCACACAAAATGAACCCACGCCCGCAACACCGACATAGCTTTTATTCGTTTCAGGAATAGCAATGACCCCCAGCTGAACAACACCGTCAATTTCAACGCCGATAGATACTCCCCAGAGCGGAATTCCAAAGAGATAATTCGTCGTTCCATCAAGAGGGTCAATAATCCAGCGCACTCCCGAACTCCCTATTCGATTCGAGCCCTCTTCACCCAAAATTGAATCGTTGGGCCTGGTTGCGATTATCAAGTCCACGATTAACGCCTCGGCCCCTCGGTCCATTTCACTTACGAGGTCAGAGCCACTCGACTTGGTCTCAATATTGAGATCACGGGGCCTCTCATTCTTCAAAAACGCCCCAGCGCTTTGGGCGCACTCCCAGGCAAGGTGGCCGGCTTTATGACTATTCAGCAGGGAATCCAAGGATGTGAACATGCCCTAAGCCTGTCACAGATACACCGTTACGGCTTGGCTGGTGCTCTCACGGTAACGTTGAGACGCGATGTTGAATTCAGTGTATGAGCCCTATGCCGCCGCGCTGAGACTCAAAGGCGCCGCGAAGTTCTCTGGAGCAGGTTTCATCGCTCGGATTCCCTTGGCCATGGTTGGTCTGGGAATTCTTCTCTACATCAGCAATAAAACGGGCTCATATGCATTTGCCGGTTTCGTCCAAGCCTCATTTACCCTCACGGCAGCCCTTGCAGCCGTGGTTTCGAGCCGAATGAGTGATAGATACGGGCAACGAATAGTCCTCACTATTTTGCCAATTATCTTCGCCGTCACGCTATTCGTCTTCGTTTATGCTGTGTCAAGCGACTTTCCCCGTTTCTTGCAGACGATTCTCGCTGTAATTGCGGGTGCAAGCTTTCCCTCTTTCGGGTCCTTTGTTCGAGCTCGCTGGGCTTACCTCACAAACAAAAATGAGCGACTTTTGCATAGTGCCTTTGCTTGGGAAAGCATTCTCGATGAGCTGATTTTTACTATTGGACCACTTGCTGCCGTGGCCCTCGCATTTAGTGTTAACTTCGCTAGTCCCATTTTGGTGGGAGCCGTCATCGCACTCGTGGGTGCACTGTTGCTGGCCTCACTGGGAGAGTCATCCCCTCCCCCATTCACCCGGACAGAACACAAAAGTGAAGGATCCGCAATCCGCTTCCCAGGTATGACTTCAACCATTGCGGTTGCTCTCGGCGTCGGCGCACTGTTTGGCACCTTCGAGGTTGCGGCGGTCGCATTCATGCAAGAAGCTGGAACTCCCGAACTAATAGGCCTCACCTTGGCTCTGTGGGCTGCCAGTTCCATGGTTGGTGGCTTGGTCTATGGAAGTCGTCATGTGAACACACCGCTCTCACGTCAGTTGGCCTACACAACACTTGTCCTGGCAATCGTCGTCCTACCTCTGGCTTTCATCACTTCGCCACTTTTGCTGATCCTGGCTGCCACACTCTCTGGGTTCTTCATATCACCCACCTTGATCTGTACTTTTTCGCTCACCCAGCGACTGGTTCCCTCAAAGTTGCTCACGGAGGGCCTTACTTGGACAAATTCAGGCCTAGCGGTCGGGTTCGCGCTCGGTGCTTCAATCAGTGGCATTCTTGTGGATAACGTTGGAACGGCGTATGCCTTCGGCTTGGGCTCGCTAGCCACAGCCCTTGCTCTTGCGGCCGCTCTACTCGCCCAAACCCGTTTGCGTGCCGCCATCGATGCCCGTCGAGAAGACGACACGTTGAGCGTCCCCGTGTCACTCAATCAGGAGCCGATACCAGGACCGGCGCCCGGCGCGTTTCTGCACGAACGTGATAGAGAGTAAGTTAGGCTCGTAATTGGTGTAACTTTGCGTCTCACCCGCACACTATTAGGAGAATCCCCTGAATCCCCTTAGTCCTCGTGAAATTCAGCAGCGTGTTCGCGCTGGTGAGTCTCCCGAGTTCGTGGCGCAGGAAACAGGCTGGGATATTGATCGGGTCACCCGCTACGCCGAACCTCCACTTAGGGAGCGGGCCTACGTCGCTCAATGTGCCAGTGAGGTTCAGCTGCACCAGGCCCGAGGAAGTGCCACGCTGGAGATTGTGGTGGGTAATGCCCTTGGTCTTAAGCCCGATGAACTCAACTGGGATAGCTCCTACGTGGATGGACAATGGCTTGTTCAACTACATGAACCTGGGAAATTGGAGATTGCCCACTGGTCCTATGAGCCGGCAGGGAAATCCGTAAATCCTTTGAATCCACGAGCCAGGGTATTGATGGGCCTAGAGCCAACCCGCGACATTCACACGGGGACCTCGCGTGAATCGACCATAATCATTGACACAACTTCGGCCATCGCACAACCTAAAATTGCATTAACCGATTACACCGAACCTGAAGAGAACACCATCACGCCCGTCAAGTTGAGTGCCGTCCCCGAGTTGCTCGCGATTGACGAACCAGAGACGATTGAACCTCGCACCAACATCCCTCACGAGACAAGAATTCCTCACGAG
>JBIIOS010000218.1:0-5351 GCA_044336805.1 Candidatus Nanopelagicales bacterium | reverse complement strand
TTTTGGCGTCAAGGTCAAAGTCCCTCCAGAAAGGAATCCGTGTGAGAACGCCACCCACTCTCCAACAGTTGTACCAACAGATGGTGTTGATCCGACTAATTGAGGAGGAGCTGTTTCAAGCTGTCAACGACGGTCGCCTTACCGGCTCGACGCACTTGTGCATTGGGCAAGAGGCGGTACCCGTTGGTGCGTGTGCAGCTCTCGGCGAGGATGACCCGGTCATCGCAACCTACCGGGGCCACGGCTGGGCGCTTGCGCGTGGAGTTCCGCCCGAGCAGCTCATCGGTGAGATCTTCGGCCGCGATTCAGAGCTCAACGGAGGTCGGGGTGGTTCCGCTTATCTATCGGCTCCACAGTACGGCTTTTACGGTGAGAACTCCATTGTGGGAGCCGGGGTGCCAGTGGCGCTGGGACTAGCCATCGCCTGCGCTCGAATCCACAGAGACCGAGTGCCGTTGGTGTCGATAGGTGATGGCGCAATGAACCAAGGGAACGTCCACGAGTCATTAAACATGGCCTCAGTCTTGAACATTCCAATCATAATCGTGGTCGAGAACAATGGTTACGTTGAGATGACGCCATCCGACGAACTCACCGCAGTCCCGGCTGCACGCCGAGCAGAGGCGCACCGGATCGCGGCCCATGAGGTAGATGGCAATGACCCCGAGGCAGTTCGCCAAGTTGTTTCCGATGCCCGCGCTGAGGCACTCGCGACATCGCGGCCGGTGCTCGTTGAGGCACACACTCGACGACTTGGTGGTCACTATTCCGGGGACGCTCAGCAGTATCGCCCTGCGGGCGAGCTCGAAGCATGGAAGTTGACCGACCCCCTTGTTCAGGCTCGCCAGAAGCTTTCCGACGACGTCGCTGCTCTCAGCGAAGCAGGGGCCGCCGCCGCTCTAGCCGCCGCGGTCGCCTTCGCGGAACAAATGCCGCTGCCAGATCCTACGGAGGTGATGAGTCATGTCTTCGCAGGATGAATTAATTGAAATGACCTACATCCGGGCTGTCAACCTCGCACTCGATGAGTCACTTGCATCAGATGAACGCGTGTTGATCTATGGCGAGGATGTGGCGATTCCCAACGGTCCGTTCGGTGCCACAAAGGGTTTGCATGCCAAGTATGGGGATCGCGTATTTGATACGCCAATCTCGGAATCGGCGATGATCGGAGCGGCGCTCGGTGCCGCGATGGGTGGTATGCGCCCCGTTGTTGAGATTATGTATGCAGACTTCCTGCTCGTCGCGATGGATCAGATAGTCAACCAAATCGCCAACTCGCGTTACGTGTCGGAGGGACGACTTGGTGCTCCGTTGGTGATTCGCACGCAGCAAGGCAGTACTCCGGGGTCGTGCGCCCAACACAGTCAGAGCCTGGAGGCCATGTTTGCCCAAGTGCCTGGACTGCGCATCGCCGTACCAGCAACTCCTCAGGATTCATACGCGATCCTTCGTGACGCCGTCTTAGCGGATGACCCCGTGATGATCTTCGAATCCCGCCGTCTGTACCCGGTCAAAGGCTCGGTACAGAAGGGTGCGGGACAAGGTCGGATGGGTCAGGCTGACCTGGTCCGCTCCGGGACGGACGTCACCGTTGTTGCTTGGGGTACAGCGCTGCAATGGAGTATGGAAGCTGCAGAACAGTTAGCGGCGGAGGGAATTTCCTGCGAGGTTCTGGATCTTCGTTGGATTTCCCCCTGGGACCAGGCCGCAGTGCTCGCTTCGGCAGCCCGAACCGGTCATCTCGCGGTTGTCCATGAGGCAAATCGCGTGGGTGGATTCGGTGCAGAAATCGTTAGCACCGCGTTGGAGGAGTTGGGTGCCCAACTCAGGGGTGCCATTCGCATCGGGGCCCAGCCGGTTCCCATGCCGTCTTCACCAACGCTGTCGGCCGCCGTACTTCCGAACAAGGACCGAATTGTTAAAGGTATCCAATCACTAATTAAGGAGAACAAAGGATGAGTTGCACGAGGTTGACAGACAAGATCACGCTCATTACGGGTGGTGCCAGCGGCGTTGGCCGCGCGACCGCTCGTCGTTTCGCTCAGGAAGGTGCGGGAGTAGTGATCCTTGCTGATCGCAATGGTGACGCACTTCCTGCTGTGGTCGAGGAAGTCTCTGCTGCGGGTCGCGCAAAGGTCATCGGATTACAAGGGGATGTGTCCAACGACGCCGACTGCGAACGATTTGTGGCTACAGCCATTGACCAGTTTGGACGGCTCGACGTGTTGGTCAGTAACGCTCCTTCACATTCGTCGTCGCCATTTCTCACGCTGGGGCGCGACGACTGGGACCAAACCATGGCCGTGATGCTTCGCGCCAGCTTCGTACTCGGTCAGATCGCCGCACAGGCGATGGTAAAGATGAAGACACCGGGATCAATCATGTACACGGCATCTGTTTCTGCGCTCGGTGCGTCCAAGGAATATGCGCACTACGGTGCAGCGAAAGCGGGGATCGTAAACCTGACGCAAACGATGGCTATCGAACTCGTCGATTACGGGATCCGGGTAAACGCCGTGAGCCCTGGTCCACTAGATACTCCGCAGTCCCGCGATGTCTTGGGTAGTGACGAGGCGATGGAGCGTGCACGTGCGCACTGGCCGCTAGTACCGATGGGGCGTCTCGGTAAACCCGAGGAGATTGCAGCCGCGTTCGCATACTTGGCCTCCGATGACGCTGGCTACATAACTGGCCAAAACATCATTGTTGACGGTGGGCTTCGTGCCCATAGCTATTCGATCCCAGAGGAGATGTTGAGCAAATGAGAATCAATGAACATATGTACATCGTGGGTGGCGGGGACTACGGCTACAACTTGTCTAACAAGTTGGATAGCAACAGTTACGTAATCGACACGGGCGAAGAGTTGTGGATGATTGACGCGGGTTTTGATGGAGGTGATCGCGTTCTCGCCAACATGAAGGCAGACGGACTCGATCCTGCCAACGTCACCCGCATCTTTGTTACGCACTACCACGCCGATCACGCAGGGGCTCTCGCCTTCATGAGGAAAAAGCTCGGAGACCATATTCAGATCGCGATATCAGAACGTGCCGCACCCACGGTGCGAGCAGGCGACGAGGACACAATCGGTTTGACGTGGGCAAAGTCATTCGGCTTCTATCCCAACGAGTTCGTTTGGGAACCATGCGACATCGACGTCGAACTTACTCATAACCAGTCCCTTCGTAGCGGAGACTTCGAGATCACGGCAATAGAGACCGACGGTCACTGCAACGGACACATGAACTTCCTTGTCACTGGCGATGGGAAGAGTTACCTATTCACCGGTGATCACGTTTTCTGGGGAGGGAAAATAATCCTGCAGAACGTTGCTGACTCCAACGTCCAGGAGTATGCGAAGTCGATGAACAAGCTTCTCGAGTACGAATTCGGCGCCCTCATGCCAGGTCATCTGAATTTCTCCTTGGAGAACGGGCGTCGCCATGTTCAGTTGGCTGCCGACCAGTTCAACCGTATTGGGCTCCCACCGAGTCTGCTGTGACGAAACATGAGGACACTCATGAACCTCGATGACTTCAATGGGTTGCCCACGCCCGATTGGGAGACCGACGGTGCGTGGGCCATCCGGCCACGCAACGTACTGCTACCTAATGGGGAAATTGTCGAGGACGTCGACATATTCATCGAAGGCGACACCATTACACGGGTCGTTGCGCGGGGCGAAAGCGGCCTAAGCGACGAACGGATCCTGTTGTGGCCTAACGGCACGCTGTTGCCCGGTCTCATCGATGCTCACGCCCACCTGACATTTAGTGCAGACAGTGAAGCGGTGAGCAACGCGGTCTCGGAGTCAGCCCACATGCAAGTTGCTCGCGCACTGGGCAACGCTCAGTTCGCCCTTACGAAAGGCATTACGACAATAGTCGACTGCGGCGGCCGCACCGAAGTCATGCTCGCAGTTAGGCACGCAAATGCGACGGGGCTTATCGCTACTCCAACCGTATTGGTGAGTGGGTCACCGATCACAACTACCGATGGGCATTGCCATTGGTTCGGCGGAACGGCGGACACAACAGAAGAAGTCATCAAGTTGGCACGTAAGTTGACCCAGGACGGCGTCGATTTCATAAAAATCATGCTGACCGGCGGCAACACCACAGCGGGCAGCAACCCCAGACGTTTCCAGTACTCCGAAGAAACCATCGCCGCGTTGGGTGCTGAATGTGTGCTCTTGGGGCAACCGCTCGTGGTTCACGCGCACAGCGAGCATGCGGTGCAACTCGCCGCATTAGCTGGAGCAACCGTTGTGGCGCATGCCTCATGTCAAGATGAAGACGGCCACGTAGGACTGTCGATGAGTACCATCGAGGCCCTTAATTCGGCTGGAACCTACGTCGACGCAACTATCACCGTCGGTGCGGTCGGGGCCGATATCGATGTTGATGAGGCCGTACTTCGCCGTCGTGAGCAGCGAACTTCCATGCTTCCTCTCTTTCACCGAATGCACGATTCTGGTGTCGCGATTCTTGGTGGAACGGACGGCGGTGTTCCGGGAGTTGCACACGGCCAGGTGGCGCAAGCCATTATCGCGTTGCACGTTGAAGTTGGGCTTCCATTGGGTGAAGCGTTATTAAGCGGAACGAAGAGGCCCGCGGAGGCGTTCGGTCGAGGTGAACGTCTGGGCTCAATTCGGGCTGGTGCACAGGCCGACCTCCTGCTGCTGGATGGTGATGTCGTGGTCGATGTTTCAGCTGTTTGTCGACCTGCACATGTGTGGTCGAAGGGCCACTTGATCGTCAGTCACGGTCGGTTAGTGGCAGGCCCTCCATCGCTGGCCCCGGTGCGATCATCATGATTCGTTATGTTGTGTTACTGCGCCGTGCACAAGGTGTCGATCGCGAGCAGTTCCTTCGGGTGTGGCTTGGTGAGCACCAGGAAATGGCTCGGAAGTTACCGGGAGTTCTCGAGGTGGGGTTCCATCCGACCGTGAGCGGTCAAGATGACTTCGATGGAGTCGGCTACTTGGAATTCGGTAGCACGGATGACCTCGACAACGCTCTAGAGTCGCAAGCTGCGCTGCAGTTGCGAGCACACACGGCGACGTTCACGGACCCGGCGTCAACGATCCGAGTCGTTGTCGACACGGATGAGCGGACGCCGAAGGCGTAAGCGTTTCTCCCACTCCTGGGAACAGACCAAACACAATCGGAGGTTCAAGCTATGGACACGTCGTCTCGAGCGTATCGGGAGGGTTTCGAGTACCACTTTTCCCGGCTTGATCCGCAGGCCGCTCACGTTGACCCTCCCGCAGTGGCCGTCTATGAGACCCTTCTCGCAAGGGGTACAGATGGACTCCCCGCCCCACGCATGGCTGAATCCTGGGA
>JBIIOS010000121.1:0-5380 GCA_044336805.1 Candidatus Nanopelagicales bacterium | reverse complement strand
TAATTCTCGGCACCAGTCACTTGAACAGTTATAAAAAGTTTTGGTGAATCCTTCGCAATGTTCACATTCACCAATCGCCTCGACATTTTCCTCGAAATCAACTGCCATTCTGCGGTCAAACACATAGAGGCTGCCCTCCCAGAGTCCCTTGTTGCCGAAAGCTTCGCCGTATTTGACTATCCCACCATCCAATTGATAGACCTCTTCGAATCCTCGCGACTTCATTGCGCTGCTCAGGATCTCGCAACGAATTCCACCCGTGCAATACGTCACAATCGGCTTAGACTTTAAATGATCGTATTTCCCTGAATCAATCTCAGCGATGAAGTCGTGAGTGGTATTCGTCTCGGGGATAACAGCGCCCGTGAAGCGGCCAATTCGAGACTCGAATGCATTTCGGCCATCAAAAAATGTGACGTCACCCCCACGAGTATCAACTAATTCGTGAAGCTCGACAGGGGAGAGGTGTTGACCTCCCCCAACGATGCCGTGTGCATCCACCTTTATTTCATTGGGGATTCCAAAACCAACAACCTCGCTCCGCGCCTTGACCTTGAGGCGCGGGAAGTCATCTCGATGCCCCTGGGACCACTTGTATTCAATCTCCCGAAATGGGGCGTATTCCTTGTTTTGCTTTATATAGCTCAATAGGCTCTCAATTTCGCCGCCGACCGTGCCGTTGATTCCATGTTCAGAGACCAGAATTCGCCCTCTCAGATCCAAGGACTCACACAGTTTGCGCTGCCACAGGCTGATCGCTTGCGGATCACCTAATGGGCGGAAAATGTAATACAGCAGGATTTTATGCGGTTGCATGATTGCCATCTTATTGAGCGCCTGCTCGGCTTAACGTAAAGCAGTGGCATTACTGACCGGATCTCCCCATAGATTTCTGACATAATGTGCATTATCGGGTAAGTAAAGTGTATTTCAGACTCAGTGTTGACCTGATCCCGCAACCCTTTTCACGAATGTCAGACCTCCATCCACTGAACAAGTTAACCCGCAAGCAGTTCCTGCATCAGTTCAATTTCGGTCTGCTGCCCAGCAATAATTGCTTCCGCGAGAGCGCGAACTTCGGGATCAGCGCCCGCCGCAAGAACATCATTCGCCATGTCGATTGCCCCTTCATGGTGGGCAATCATTCCGATTAGATACAACTGATCAAATTCTGAGCCCTGCGCTGCTTTTAACGCTTCAAGTTCTTCGTCGGTCAGCATTCCTGCCATTGTGTGTCCACCGTGGCCTCCCATGCCGGCATCAAATCTTTCCAAGATCGCATTCATTTGTTCAATTTCAGGTCCCTGAGCATCAATGATTTCTTGGGCCAGAGCCAAAACTTCTGAATTATCTGTATTGGTCAATGCAAATTCAGACATAACGACCGCTTGATCATGGTGGGGAATCATCATCTGTGCGAAAGCAATATCAGCCATCTCCGTTGATGATTGATTACCTATGTCCATCGAGTCATGACTAGAACAGCCGGTCAATAGCAGCCCTAAAACAGAAATGGCAGCCAGGCAACGAACCAAAGATCCCATGACTTCATTATTCATACTTTGTTTAAAGACGCAAAATCAGTCGCTGCCGATACGGGAATTGTCACGCCTTAGAAGGAATGGGAGAACAAGTAGTCCCAACGGTAAATATGAGGCAATGCCCGATGAAAATAGTGAAACAACGCCAATTATCAGAAAGTAGGTGGCGTAAATCCACCCACGCGAAATTTCCTTCCAACCCCAGATGGCTTGTTCAGGATCGTACAAAATCGTGTTACTGCGCGCACGCAGGGACATGAGTGTGATGATGAAACTGATCAAGGAAAGGGATCCCCAGTACAACATTCCCGAGCCAATAAGGATCGTGCCGGAAAACCACCCACCGGTACCGCCTGGACCTGAATCCGAATAGAGCGCACTTGTTACCGGCAGGAAAGCAATAATGGAGAGCCAGGCTGTATTCAACCAGAAAATCACTCCGTCGTATCCACGCAATTGATTCATGAATCGGTTATGGGTGAGCCACATGATCGATACAACGTAGAACGTGAAAAAGAAGGTAATGATTTCTCCAGCGTGATTGGAGAGAACCTCCCAAACAGAGTCCCCTCCGCGGGAGAGGGTGATGTCTGCAATGGGAAGTACCAGAACAGTTACCGCGACAGCGACCACAGCGTCAGAAAAGTTGATTAAGCGGTCAAACGCCCGACCACTGTGGAGTGCTTGAGTTGGCATTGCCGCAGCCTAGCCGCAGTTAAGTTATCCTTTTCGGGTGAATGATTCCTCCCCCAACTTCGATGAACTACTCGATCCCGAGTTCTTGGCCAAAGGCCCCAAGGAGGCGAGTGCCGACGAGCGGATCGCTCAAGCGTCGCGAATTGCCAGGGGTAATGAGCAACTAAAGCGCCAAGGCGAGATATCTGATGGCGTTGGGAAGCCAAAATATGGTCGTGTGCGAAAAAGTGCCCCCTGGATCGTCATCGGCGCTGTAATTGCCGTCACAATTGTGGTTTATGCCCTCGTGGCCCGCTAGTCAGCCACGAATTCTGACTTTCGGGGAACCAACCCTGAATCTCCCCCGTCTGACCTGCACGAGCCAATATTTGGCTCGGTCGGGCAGGAAAGGGGCACGTCATGATTGAAACCTCTATGCGAGGAACACGTCTTGGAGCATTGAGTTTAGAACGCGATGACTTGGTCCCACCCGCGGAAAGAGTCTCCGTTAAGTACGTTTGTCCGACCGGGCACGTATCTCTGATTCCCATCTCCGTCGAAGCTGAGGAGATTCCCGTTGAATGGGACTGCCGTTGCGGTGGTGTGGCCGTTCGGCCTAATTTCGTTGTGGAGCCCAAGGTGCTCGATCGTCCAGTTCGTACACATTGGGATATGTTGCTTGAGCGTCGAACGCTCAAAGAACTTAAAGCACTCTATGAAGAAAGAGTCGCACTTTTACACGAAGGAGCCCTTGCTCAGTCAGCGTAATGACGTAAGTTTTCTCGTTCCACAGCTAATTCAAGATTTGCGGAGGCCCTGCGGGGCCTCCGTTTTCTTTCTGATCTAGGTCCCCATCCCTGATGACAACACCGCGGATTACTTCACCGTCAACGTAGGATGCAAATTGACTACCCGTGAAGCCCGCGTTGCCATAACCCGGCATGCGCACCATACGCGCACCAATCAGTGAACTGAATGCTTTGACAATTCTATTCCCTATAGGGGGAATCAAAAAAATGACGCCAAGAATATCGGTGGCGAATCCAGGCAACAAAATGAGCAGGCCGGACACAAACATCAAAGCTGCTGATCGAGCTACTTTTGGTTTGTCTTCATCGGGTGTTGTTGCAACGACAGCCGCTTTGGCCGCAGCGTTTCGCATAAGGGCAGCGCCCGCAGGGAAGCCAGCGATGATGAGCAGAATGGCAATACCCCACCCGACCAGACTTGCGACCCACCAAAACAACAAGATTTCAACGAGCGGGTATCCGAAGAGCAAAAGCCGTGAACGTAACTTCATTGATTCTTCTCACGATCTTTTGACAACGCACCCTTGAGCATCTTGAATCGACGGTCAATCCCCCAGACCGTTACCTTCCACAAAGCCTCAGTCACTATTTTCCGACTCATCTTGCTCGTGCCTACTTCACGTTCGACAAACATGATGGGAACCTCGGTCACTACAAATCCCCGTTGCTTGGCACGCCACGCTAGATCAACTTGAAAGCAATACCCCGCCGAGGCAACCTCGTGTAAATCAAGGGCGCGCAATGTGCTGGACTTGAATGCACGATACCCACCTGTGGCATCGTTGATATCAAGTCCAAGCATCTTTTTCGTGTAGTAATTCCCACCCTTGGAAAGTAATTCACGGTTTTTTGACCAGTTCTGGGTGCCGCCGCCTTGGACCCAGCGAGAGCCGAGTACGAGATCGGAGTAGTCCAAGGCTGCCAGCAGCTCGGGTAGTTGTTCGGGCTGGTGTGAGCCGTCAGCATCCATTTCGACCAGTACGTCAAAACCCTGTTGCAATCCCCAGGAGAACCCTGCCAAGTACGCGGCACCTAAACCGGCTTTGCCAACTCGATGAAGAACATGAATGCCGGAGTGATCGGCAACCCACTGATCGGCGATCCGTCCGGTGCCGTCGGGTGAGTTATCGTCAACAATAAGAATTTCAGCGCTTGGAACGCTGCTTTGTACTCGCGCCAGAATCTTGGGAAGTGCCTCCAACTCATTGTAAGTTGGGATTATTACCAAGATTCTTCCCAGCGCGGCATCAACGGATTTGGCAATCGCACTCACTGTCTCACCTTAACTCGTGATCCTTCGACGCTGGAGAATCGGGATTAGGATCAGCGTGACGACTGCAAAAAGACACAAAATCATTTCAATATAGGGCCCAAACCGCGCGCCTAGCGTCAGATTCGAGTTGGGGATAACCTCGACGACGAATGATCCGGTGGCTCCGTCGGGCAGGGTCTGACCGACGCTGCCGTCGGGAAGAATTTCAGCACTGATACCAGTAGTCGCTGCCACTATTACCGTGCGATCGTATTCAATTGCACGAAGCCGCTCAATATGAAGTTGCTGCTGCGGAAGCGCTGTTCCGGCATAGGTTGCATTATTCGTTTGAACCACCAGTATTTGTGCACCTTCACGAACAACTCGGTTCACGACCGGGTCAACGGCAACTTCAAAACAAATCAAGTCACCGAGGGATACTCCACTAACATTGAAAATCCCAGGTTCGCTTCCATGAGCAAAATCACGTGATACCCGGTCGTAACGTGAAATGAACTGAGTCAAAAGGCTTCGAAAGGGAATGAACTCGCCAAATGGAACGGGAGCATTTTTTATGTAGGTGTCACCCGGTCCTGAAAGGGGATCCCACAAAATTCCCATATTGTACACCTCGTTCTCTGGATCCGTAGCAGAGTCGACAACGGCACCCACCAATACTGGTGCACCAATTGCCTTCACCGCTGTCTCAATCAGCATTGCTGCATCAGCTTGATTGAACGGATCTAGGTCGGAAGAGTTTTCCGGCCAAATAACAACCTCTGGCTGAGGCACATCACCACTTTTGACTTTAGCAGCTAATTTGATCGTTTCATTTACGTGGTTTTCAAGTACTGCTCGACGAACATCCATGGCTCCCAAACCCGTTTGAGGAGTTCCTCCTTGAACCACACCAATAGCAATAGTTGGAATAGTCGAATCGGTACTAGCGATGCCGCTCATGGTGAGCGGAATAACGAACGACGCAACGATTGTGAGAACAAGAACAAACCTGGCACGAATTGAGGTAACGAAAATTACTCCAACAAGAGCAATAGCAATCATCACCACGATGAAACTAAGCCAAGGAGTTCCACCGAGTCGCG
>JBIIOS010000069.1:0-10073 GCA_044336805.1 Candidatus Nanopelagicales bacterium | reverse complement strand
AGTTGTCATGACCTCGGTTCCCGGCGCTACTGCACTCACCATTTCAGCGTGCTTCTTTTGCCGATTCTTTTGGGGACGGATGAGTAAAAAGTAAAAAGCGACAACAAGCAGCAGTATCGGGGCAAGGCTCAAGATATCCATGAATCTCCTAAGGGTGAAGTGTTAGCCAAGGTTACCTGCTCCCCCACGAACCGTGGTTTACAGGGGCAATTCGAAACTTTCCTGACCCATGACATCCTTCGGAGCCCCAACCACTCCCAAGTGTTTCCAAGCGGCGGCTGTAGCAATTCGGCCCCTGGGTGTACGGGCCAGCAGGCCGAGCCGAACGAGGAAGGGTTCACAGACAGACTCGACCGTTTCGGGTTCCTCCGAAACAGCTACGGCTAAAGTCGACAGCCCCACCGGTCCACCATCAAAACGATTGATCAATACGTCAAGGATTGCCCGATCTATACGATCAAGTCCTAACGTGTCGACTTCATAGAGTTCCAAAGCTTTTCGTGCAGCATCGAGATCGACCACGCCAGTGCCGTGCACTTGGGCCCAGTCCCTCACTCGCCGCAACAGACGGTTCGCAATCCGGGGAGTTCCTCGGCAACGTCCTGCCAATTCGGCCGCGCCCTCTGTCGTCAGTTCCACACCGAGAAGCCGAGCGCTTCGGTCAATGATTGTTGCCAAGTCAGCGCTTTCATAAAAGTCGAGGTGCGCGGTGAACCCGAATCGGTCCCGGAGCGGTGAGGGGAGCATGCCGGCTCGGGTTGTAGCTCCCACCAGGGTGAATGGAGCAATATCAATGGGGATGGCAGTTGCCCCGGGGCCTTTACCGACCATCACATCAACGCGGAAATCCTCCATGGCCAAATAGAGCATTTCCTCGGCTGCACGAGCCGTTCGATGGATCTCGTCCAAGAACAAGACCTCACCCGGTTGCAAGCTCGAGAGAACTGCAGCTACATCACCTGCGTGTTGCAAAGCTGGCCCAGAGGTTAAACGAACGGGTGCGCCAAGTTCCGTGGCGATGATCGTGGCTAGCGTTGTCTTACCCAAACCCGGTGGCCCACTAAGAAGGACATGATCACACACTCCACCGCGCCGATTGGCAGCCTCAAGCACCAAACCTAATTGTGATTTGACTCGATCCTGACCGATGAACTCTTTCAAACTTGTCGGCCTTAGCGCACCTTCAACCTCAAAATCGTCATCGTTTGACTCAGCGAAAACAAGTGACTCAGTCATGAGCGGTCCAATGACCGAAGTGATGCTTTAAGTAATTCGCCGACATCGGGATCCTCAAGGACAACCAGCTCTGGATAGTTTTCGGCAACCGTGTCCATTGCGGCTTCAGATTCTCGAGCGGTCCACCCCAAGGAGGACAGTCCGGCCCCGACCGCTACCCGCCAACTTTGCGCGCGTTTGGCTCGAGTGCCGGTTGTCGTGCTTCCTCCGGTTGCGATCACTTTGTCTTTTAGTTCAAGCACCATACGAGAAGCACCCTTTTTGCCAATTCCGGAGATGGACATCAACACATCCAAGTCTTCGGAGAGTATGGATTGAGAAAACTCGGAGGGAGAAAGACTCGCTACGACTCCCAAAGCAATCCGCGGTCCGATTCCCGTAACAGTTTGCACCAGATCAAACATTGCGCACTGGTCCTCTTGGGCGAAGCCGTAAAGAGTCCATGAATCTTCACGCACAATTAAAGACGTGTGAAGAAAAACTGGATCACCAACGCGCAGACTCAGTGCTGTGGCCGGCGGACATAAGACTTTAACTCCTTGATCCCCCGTGTCAACGACCACGAAATCCGGTCCCGACTTCCAGACCTCACCACGGATGAATGTGATCACTTTGCATAAGCCTTTCGAGCAGCTTCATATTTAGCTTCGACGCTTCCGCGCCATGCGGCAGTGATTGCAATTGCAAGTGCATCCGCTGCGTCCGCCGGCTTTGGCGCCACTTTCAGTTGCGCGATTCTCGTCACCATGAGCGTTACTTGATTCTTATTAGCCCTTCCATTGCCCGTGACAGCGGCTTTCACTTCAGTCGGGGTGTGCATACCGACTCGAATTCCGCGTTGCCCCGCAAGGAGGAGCCCAATACCGGCGGCCTGCGCTGTTGACATTGCGGATCGAACATTTTGCTGGCTAAAAACACGTTCAATAGCAATAACTTCTGGAGAATATTTGTCAATTATCAGCGACAACTCTGCATGCAGGGTTGCCAAGCGATCACAGAGGTCGCTTTGCGCGGGCGTAGTGATTACTCCCACGAAGTGCGCCTGCACGGGCCGTCCGGGGGTGCCATCAATCACAGCGACACCGCATCGGGTGAGCCCTGGATCAATCCCCAGAACACGCATAAATCCTCTTTCACTCATTGAACGGGGCAATCCGGCAACCAATCCGTGAAACCCAATCTGGCTTAAATTCCTGCCTTTAGAGAGTATCGCCCGCAAGGGTTACCGCATGGAACCCCGCGCGGAGATCAAGCATTAATTCAGCATGATCACCGATTGCACGGTCGTCGGTAGAAACACCGATGAACGCCTTGGAATCGTATGTCACCATGGTGACATTCACCGCCGCACCGATTGTGGCCACCAGCGGGTAAACGGCAATCATGCGACTTCCTGCGAGATAAATGGGAATGGGTGGGCCGGGAACATTGCTGGTGGTGATGTCAGAGGCGCGGGCTACCGACGCCAGCATGGGCACAGGAACGAACCAACTGACTTCGGCGAGCGGGTCAGCCAGTCGCATCGCTGGCTCGCGCCTCCATTGGTCAACCAACTCATGGGCCTGCTGCATCAATTCCAGGGTTGATTTTCCGGCCACCTGCATCGGGAATCGGGCAATTGCCACAGCATTTGCCGCCTGACCACTGCGGTCACCGGCATCGCCCCTTAACGAAATCGGCACGTTGACGCGCAGTGACTCCGCGTTACTGCCATGCCGAGCGTGATATACCTGTATTCCGGTCATCACGGCAGCCATGAATGCGTCATTTACACTCAAATCACGGGACTTCGCGGCGTTGCGAATATCAGCAAATGGCATTTCCAAGGTGCCAAACGTGTACGTGGTGCCCCGCGCCGTCAATATTGGTGAGAGCGGGGCGTCATAGACCGTCGTAGCGCGGGTTATGGACCCGATCGTTTCCACGGTCTTTTCATACGCCAAGGCGGGGTCCGTCAGCGACGCTTTTGCCAAGCGAAGCGCAGTCCCGAAAAGTCCTTTTGCGCCGTCAGCAACCCGCACCAAGTTGTCCAGGGAATTTGCTAATAGAACGTCCTGCCAACTGACATCAACACCCACAGGGGCAGCCGGCGGCTCGGGCTCATCAGGATTTGTTTCGGCAGCGAATTCAAAAAGTGTCAGTGCGATCATGACTGTTGCGGCGCCATCGGCAATTGAATGGTGCAACTTAAGTAAGAACGCACTGTGACCATCGGGTAGACCTTCGACGAGCGTTGCTTCCCACAGTGGCCGATTGTGATCAAAGTCCCCCAAACTAATTCGGCGGGCATCAGACAACACGTCATTCCAGCCGCCACCTTCGGGAAGTCGATACCGACGCACATGAAAATCTAAGTCAAAATCAGGATCAATGCTCAGTCGTGGAGCAGAAAAACCGATGTATCCATAAAGCGGACGCATCCGGAGCTCAGGGACGAATAATGTCAGTCGCTCGAGTCGCGACCGAAGCCGTTTCCAATCCGGCGCCGAATCCAAGATTGCCATTGCAACAACCGTTGAACGCATTGTTGGATCTCCGCTGGCCGTTCGAAAGGTTGCAGCGTCCCAACCTCGGAGTTGCTTGCCGACAGAGTCCGATGCCATGCCTAACCGACCGCATCCATTATTTCATCGGATACGTCAAAGTTCGCGTACACGTTTTGGACATCGTCGCTGTCCTCGAGTGCTTCCAACATGCGAAAGAGTTGCATTGCACCCTCTTCATCCATGGGCACGGTCATGCTAGGCATGAACGTGGCTTCAGCAGATTCATAGTCGATCCCCGCACCTTGTAAAGCCTTGCGCACTGCAACAAAATCGGTGGCCTCGGAAACGATCTCGAATGATTCACCGTGGTCGTTAACCTCCTGGGCGCCCACCTCCAAAACTGCATCAAGAATCTGATCTTCGGAGACCTCCTGGCCTTCTGAGACTTTGTTGACAATCACAACCCCTTTGCGACCGAAAAGATATGAAACACTTCCAGGGTCAGCCATTGAGCCGCCATTCCGCGTCATTGCAACCCGAACTTCAGAGGCTGCTCGGTTACGATTATCGGTAAGGCATTCGACGAGTACTGCCACCCCGCCAGGCCCGTAGCCCTCGTACATGATGGTTTGCCAGTCGGCTCCACCCGTTTCAGCGCCAGACCCACGTTTGACGGCCCGCTCAATATTATCCAATGGCACGGAGCTCTTACGTGCCTTTTGGACTGCATCAAAGAGCGTGGGGTTACCTTCGAGGTCCCCTCCTCCCTGACGGGCTGCAACCTCAATGTTCTTAATCAACTTGGCGAAGAGCTTTCCGCGGCGGGCGTCAATGACCGCCTTTTTGTGCTTGGTCGTCGCCCATTTGGAATGTCCACTCATGAATTCCTCACCATCTCTACAAACAACTCATGGACCCTAAGATCCGCGGTTAATTCAGGGTGGAATGACGTTGCCATCAAAGTTTCACTTCGCACCCCAACAATCCTACCCTCGTGGGGACCCGAACTTATCCTTGCAATTACGTCGGTGGCCTCTCCCACCTGAAGTACCCACGGGGCTCGGATAAAGACGCCCTCAAATTCCCGATCCGGCTCCCGGATACCCCGAACAACAATCCCAGTCTCAAAGGACTCGGTCTGTGAACCAAAGGCATTACGCTCAACCGTGATATCAAGGCCACCTATTGACTCTTGGCCCTCGATAGCACCGACAATGCGGTCGGCCAGCATGATCATTCCGGCGCATGAACCCAACATTGGCAATCCGCTCGCACGCGCTCCCCGCAGTGGCTCCATCAACTCGAAGGTGCGCGCTAACTTGTCCATGGTGCTGGATTCACCGCCAGGAATGACCAGCGCGTCGACCCTGCTGAGTTGTTCCCGCGTTTTCACCGGTGTGGAATTAACCCCTGATAACTCAAGGGCCCTTAGATGCTCGCGAACTCCACCCTGAATTGCCAGCACCCCAATCGTGGGAACCGGCTGCACTAAGACCTACCAGCCACGATCTTCAAGACGGTGATGAACTGGAATATCCGCGACGTTGATGCCCACCATGGCCTCACCCAATCCGCGACTTACCTTTGCCACAACATCGGGATTGTCGTAGTGCATTGTTGCCTGCACTACCGCATTCGCACGCTCGGCCGGGTTACCTGATTTGAAAATTCCGCTGCCAACAAAAACACCGTCGGCTCCCAACTGCATCATGAGTGCGGCGTCGGCTGGTGTCGCGATGCCGCCAGCGGTGAAGAGAACCGTTGGAAGCGATCCCGTTCGGGCAACTTCAACCACAAGATCGTACGGCGCCTGCAATTCCTTGGCAGCTACAAAGAGTTCGTCGGGTGCCATTGACGAAAGACGTAGAACTTCGGATCGAATCTTGCGCATGTGAGTGACAGCGTTTGAAACATCACCTGTGCCGGCCTCACCCTTAGAGCGAATCATTGCGGCACCCTCGGTCAGTCGACGTAGTGCTTCGCCCAGGTTTGTAGCCCCGCACACGAATGGCACGGTGAACTTCCACTTATCAATGTGATTTGCGTAATCCGCTGGTGATAAGACCTCGGACTCGTCAATGTAATCAACACCGAGTGATTCCAAAACCTGAGCTTCGGCGAAATGACCGATTCGAACCTTAGCCATGACCGGGATGCTCACCGCCGCCTTGATGGCATCAATCATGTCTGGGTCTGACATGCGACTCACGCCGCCTTCAGCGCGAATGTCCGCGGGGACCCGCTCAAGTGCCATTACGGCAACGGCGCCTGCGTCTTCAGCTATTTTTGCCTGATCAACGTTGACCACATCCATGATCACGCCACCCTTGAGCATTTCGGCCATTCCACGCTTAACGCGGCTAGTGCCGGTGCTGATTTCACTAGACATACTTGCCATCCTTAAAAATTGATCATCGTGGGGCGTCGCACCTCATGAGATGCCCCATGATAGAGGAACACTCCTTCCTCAGCATTTCCACCCATACCGGCCCAGCTGCGGCACCGGCAATCTATTTGCGGTCCGATACCTCAACATGGTCATAAATCTCTCGTGTTTGAGGAAGTGGAGTATGGCCGCCAAGGTGAAACCATCGGGCGGAACGCTGCTGCCGCAATTGCACGCAAGCCCGAACTGCATCATTAAGAAATCTGCGAGAGAGTTCAACCCTTCGAGAGGCAGCGAAACACTCTTCCAGAATCTCAGAGCCACCAACTTCCTCCTGGATGAGCTCAATTTCCTCAGTATCAAGAACGGCGTTTAGGGCCGAAGTAAGTTCAGACTCTGCGCGATCACGTTGGGTTGACGACAGATCCGTAGATAAACGTGCCGCGTGAGCTGCTTCAGAGATCAAGACTGATGAAGCAGGATCCAAGAAGCCACTTGACGCGAGTTCCAACATGACCCCGGAGCGACGCAGTAGGTGGGAGTCCAATGAAATCATCGCGATATCGATTCGACGGTGCAGGCGGTCAATTCTTCCGGCCGTCATCCCTAGATAAAGAACGAAAAACGCACAGAGCAAAACGAAGGCCACGGCCAAGAAGATCCAAAAAGCCACGATCACTCCTCGTTTAATCTAATTGATCTACCGGCAAACCGACCGACAACCTGTCCCCGCAAATCCTCTTCCACTTTTTCACCTTCGGTGTGTACAGCTTCATAGACAGCAATGACATCTTGCACAACATGATCCCAATCAAAATCCATCACCCGGATATTTCCTGCGTCAACGAGCGCCTGACGCTGATCTGTATCGGTCAACAACTCAATGATTGACAATCCCAACGCTTCTGAGTCACCAACAGGGAAGATTTTTCCAGCCTTGCCCGATTGCAACACTCGATTAAATGCTGGCAGATCAGATGCAACCACCGCCGTTCCTGCCGCCATAGCTTCTGCCAGCACAATTCCAAATGATTCACCACCAGTGTGCGGAGCGACATACAGATCCGATTGGTTCAAGGTTCGTCGTTTTTCTTCATCAGAAATGATGCCGACAAACTTGACCCGATCGCCCCAACTTGGGTCAATAAAATCTACGAACTCAGCTGGATCACCGGGCCCGGCTACGATCAATTCGCAACGGTCGAGCGCCGAAAACACTTGTGGAATAGCGCGTAGGAGTACGTCAAGTCCTTTGCGCGGCTCGTCGATCCGTCCCAGAAACAAGATCTTTTGGGTACCCTCAACCGTCACGCTTTCTTGATCCCGAAATTGCGCCACACGTACCCCATTGGGAATTAACACGGCATCCCCGCCAATATGGCGAACAAGGGTTTCCCTGGCCGCTTCACTCACCGCAATCCGCCCGCGGATTTTCTCCATTGCTGTCTGGGCGACGTAATAGCCCGCAGAAAGTATGCGAGATCGCTCATTGGAGGAATGCCAGGTTGCTACCAAAGGACCTCTCGCTGCCCAACATGTCAAAAGCGAAGAACTTGGTGCCACGGGTTCGTGAATGTGCACGATGTCAAAATCACCTTCACGAATCCATTGACGAACCCTTCTCGTTGCCCTAACCCCAAAACTCAATCTTGAGACAGCGCCGTTATATGAGACAGCGATTGGGCGACCACCGTCGAATACGTAGTCGGGCAACGTATCGGGGTCCTCTACCGGTGCTAGGACGCTCACTTCATAGCCCTTGCTTTGCAGTGTCAATGCAAGATCGGCCACATGGCTACGGACTCCCCCAGGCACGTCCCATGAATATGGGCATACGATTCCAATTCGCCTGATGCTCAACGTGCCTTCCGATCCGCGAGCCATACCTTCTGCATCATGTGCCAATCCTCTGGGTGCTCGGCGATACCAATCTCAAAAGCTCGAGCAATCTGTTGAGTCATGTGGGCCACACGTTCACCTTTGGGAAGCGATTCAGGTATTTCAACTCGATCATGTACTACCCCGACTGCAATGGGGCCTTCAAAGTGCATTGTGACGGGGTACAACGGAGCGCCTGTGAGGAGCGCCAAAGTGGCCGGTCCAGCAGGAAAACCTGCCTCCTCTCCAAAGAAATCAACCGCAATTCCTCGACCCGATATGTCGCGGTCACCTAATAGTGCAACTAGTCCACCTGATTTCAATCTCTCCATAAGACTGCGCATTACGTCAGAATCACCCAAGGGCAACACTTCCATGCCGAGTGATTCGCGGTATTGCAGAAACTGATCAAAGAGTTTTTCGGGCTTAAGGCGTTCGGCAACGGTAGTGACGCGACCATATCTTTGAGCCCCCCAAGCTCCGGCCAAATCCCAGTTGGCCATATGTCCTGGGATCATCAGAACACCTTTTCCTTCTTCCATGCCTTGGTCGAGCAACTCGACCCCGCGCAATTGAAATTGGGTGGAAAAGTACTCGGGAGACATCGTGGGTAGTCGAAATGCCTCACACCAGTAGCGCATGTAACTTCGCATGCCTTTTCGGGTGAGGTCTTTCAATTCATGTGAGTCAAGATCCGGGCAGACCCGCGCTAGATTCTTGGACAGTTGATCAACACCCCCGGCGTCCTGTCGCCACAGAACATCTGCCGCTAATTGAAACATTCGTTGAGCAGCGCCTTCAGGTAGTCGTTTTGTCGCCGCCCAACCCGCGCCGTACGCCCAATTTGTAACTGAATCAGCGACATCCCATTTATTGGTCATCAAGAATCACTACGGATTTTCAGAGCGTGACTTAAGTTGCTTACGCACGTGAATGACTCGCTGAATCACTGTAGCTATACCTAGCACTGCCAAGGCCCAAACAACAATGTCCAAGACCCAGGGCACACCCAGACCGGAAAGAAAGAGAGCAGCCAAGATCGCCATGAGGCGCTCAGCCCTTTCAACAAGTCCCACGTTTGCATCGGCGCCCACCGCTTCGGCCCGAGCTTTTGTGTAGCTCGTAACCTGGCCTGCGACTAGTGCTACCAAGGCCCCAGCGGTCAGCCACAATTGGTCGTTACTTGCTGACCAGAAAGCAACTGAACCAAATATGGCTCCGTCAGCGACCCGATCCAAAGACGCGTCTAAAAAGTTCCCCCAAGGACCGCTCGTACCCTTTATCCGGGCCATGGTTCCGTCGAGTAGGTCAGCAACCGCAAAAACCATGATTCCCAAAACCCCGACCACGAAACTTCCACGCGCGATAAACACCACCGCACATAAGACTGCCCCGAGTGTTCCTACGAGCGTGACTGCATCGGGTGACACGTGCAGACGCAAGAGCAGCCTTGCGGGCGGGTCGACGAGTCCGCTCACCGCTCGGCGTGCTGTGGGATTGTTCAACATTGGCATGATGCTACCGTCCGACCGTGCCAATCAATGCATCAATCGCGGTGCTAGCGACCGATTCCGCCCTGGCCGAAGCAATTGCCCAACAGATCAGTGACTACCGACAATTCACAGCTATCAAAGCCACAGGTCAGGTCAACAACTTTGGAGCCGATTCGGCAATCACTTTTGGGACAAGCGTCACACTCACCGCGATTGCAGTGGAACCCTCTGTTTTTGACCCACCCCAGTTGGGCTCCTACCTGTCGTGGGGCGCCGATTTCGCGTTACTGGTTGTTGACAGCTCACAAGGCCTTGACGGGGAGTCAATTCAGCGTGCCCAGGAACTGTCCCAACTCCACCCACTCATGGTTGCGGTGACGGGGCTTAATTCCCCACGAGCAAACTTTGATGAAACTTTGGCGGTTATTTCACGGGTAATGGATCAGCGCCACCACGCCGTTGCCATCACGTTGCCCGTCCTCTCAGAATCTGGATTATCGGATGAGTCCGTAGTCGGCGGAATCCTTGACCTAGTGGAATTGGAAATCAGGATTCCAGGGCCAGAGGGTGGATCGATTTCACACGAACTTGAAC
>JBIIOS010000067.1:0-10658 GCA_044336805.1 Candidatus Nanopelagicales bacterium | reverse complement strand
TTGAGGCACTAGCCAATGCTGTAGTTGTGACCAGCACCGATGAAAGTTTGATTCATTCGATTCTTGAGCACGGCTTTGAATCCTCTGATCAATTGCGCGAACAACTTCTCAATGCAACGGCCCGCCGCGAGATAATTCCCGTTTTTGCAATCGCTGACTCAATAGGACTCAGTGAGCTCGCACATTTCGCCTGTCAAATGAATCGCGAACCGTGGACGCCAATACATGCGCACAATGACGAACTTCTCGCCTCTGCCTTGGGAGACGGTCTCATACGCATTTGGCAAGGTGAACTTTCAAACGGCACTTATTTTGCTAACAACACGAAAATTGAGATTACCCATATTCACTCGCTAAAAGGTGCCAAGCAAACAAAGTCACGTGCTGGAGAAATAGTGAAGGTCCAGACCAAACAAGAAATTCCAGCGGGCAGCACAATCAGCTCCGCGAAATCCAATCCTTTAGCAATAGATCACGTGTTTGAGTGAGTAGTTGGGGAAGGACCTTTGTCTCACCAATAATCGGCATGAAGTTGGCATCCCCTCCCCATCGGGGAACAACATGTTGATGAAGGTGACCGGCAATTCCCGCACCTGAGATTGACCCTTGGTTCATGCCCAAATTGAAACCCTGTGCACCGGAAACAGCGCGAAGTGTTTCCATGGCCTCCTGGGTGAGTCTGGAGATTTCATCACGCTCGAGATCCGTTAAGTCCGTGTAGTCGGCCACATGACGATACGGGCAGATCAACAAGTGCCCGGCGTTATACGGATACAGGTTAAGAACTACGTACGCCAGGTCGCCCCGGTGAGCAATTAGATCCAGTTCGTCGGTTCCATCAAGCTCTGGCGCGACACAAAACGGACAGGCATCCGGGTTATTGCCCCCGCGCAAATACTCGAGTCGGTGCGGCGTGTAAATCCGATCCCATGACTGCGTCACCTCACACCTGCACGCGATCAGCAATTGCCAAAGCAATCTCGTCGATTGCATCGGCGATAGCGACGCCATTCTTTTGAGTTCCATCGCGGTACCGGAAAGAGACGGCCCCTGCGGCAACGTCGTCGTCGCCAGCAATCAACATGAACGGAACTTTTTGCTTCTGAGCATTACGAATCTTTTTTTGCATTCGATCATCGGATGAATCAACTTCGATCCGAATACCTTGGGAACGCATTTGCTCAGCTATCCCCTCGAGGTAATCAATGTGTGCATCAGATATGGGGATTCCTTCAACCTGAACCGGGGCTAGCCATGGAGGGAACGCGCCTGCGTAATGTTCGAGCAGGACGGCAAAAAAGCGTTCAATCGAGCCAAATAGGGCACGGTGCACCATGATTGGACGCTGCTTTGTTCCGTCAGAACCCTGATACTCCAGGTCAAATCTTTGCGGCAATTGGAAGTCAACCTGGATGGTCGACATTTGCCAAGTTCGACCAATAGCGTCTTTAGCCTGGACCGAAATCTTTGGCCCGTAAAAGGCAGCGCCGCCCTCATCGAGTACCAACTCGAGGTTTTGCTTCTCCGCGGCCAACCGAAGAAACTCCGTGGCGACTTCCCACTCCTCATCGGTGCCGACACACTTCTCCGGGTTCTTAGTAGACAACTCCAGATAAAAGTCCGATAGACCGTAATCACGCAATAACCCCAGGACAAAGTCCAATAGGGAATTTAATTCCCCGGGTAGTTGCTCCAGAGTGCAATAAATGTGGGCGTCGTCTTGAGTGAAGCCTCGAGCGCGAGTCAAGCCATGAACAACGCCTGACTTCTCATACCGATAAACAGTTCCAAATTCAAAGAGCCGCAGGGGCAGTTCACGGTATGAACGTCCGCGCGCCGAAAAAATTAGATTGTGCATCGGACAGTTCATCGGCTTTAGGTAGTAGTCAGCACCTTGGCGTTTCACCTGTCCGTCAGGGTGATACTCAGCGTCCAGGTGCATCGGTGGATACATGCCGTCGGAATACCAGTCAAGGTGACCTGATTTCTCAAATAATGCACCTTTGGTTATGTGAGGGGTGTTGACAAATTCGTAGCCTGCTTCTTCGTGCCGCCGACGGGAATAGTCCTCCATTACTCGACGAACGATTCCACCTTTCGGGTGGAAAACAGCGAGCCCTGATCCAACCTCTTCCGGAAACGAAAACAAATCCAATTCGGACCCAAGTTTGCGGTGGTCGCGCTTTTCGGCCTCAGACAAAAACTCCAAATAACCACGCAGTTCCTCTTTACTCGGCCAAGCGGTTCCATAAAGTCTCTGCATGGATTCTTGCTTTTGATCACCCAACCAGTAAGCCGCTGAGGATCGCATTACCTTGATCGCGTTTTGCGGGATATACGAAGTATCGGGAACGTGAGGACCACGACACAAATCACTCCAACAGGTCTCACCCGTTTTCGAATCAACATTGTCGTAGATCGTGAGTTCAGCTCCCCCAACTTCCATCACGTCAGGGTCAAGTACCTGCGCACCTGTATCTGCTCCAATCAAGCGCAACTTAAACGGCTCAGCCGCCAGTTCAATAACAGCATCATCACGGGTCACGACTCTCCGGCTAAAACGCTGACGAGCTTTAATGATGTTCACCATCTCTTTTTCAATGGACTCAAGATCTTCCGGCTTAAATGGCTCGGGCACATCAAATTCGTAATAGAAACCATCGGTGATGGGTGGACCAATTCCGAGTTTGGCAGCAGGGATTAACTTCTGGGTAGCCTGTGCGGCTACGTGGGCGGCTGAGTGACGCAAAATCGCCAATCCTTCGGGGCTGCCAATATGAATTCCAGACACCGTGTCGCCGTCCTTCAGAGGAGCGAACAGGTCAACGGCGACCCCGTTGACAACTGCGGCGACCATCCCGCTCTGCTTGGGAAACAACTCGGCCGCACTGGCTCCAGCAGGAAGGTCACCAATACGCGAGTCGAGTCCTTCAACAACTGTGACCTGCACGGGGCTCCTTCAGCGAATTCGGACAATTGGACTTGACGTCAAAAGTCACATCGCTCAGCATACCTTTGACACAAAAATGGATGCCGTGGCGTAGCTCAACCCCAAAGAAGAAACACCGCACAAAGCTAGGATTTGGGAAGATCCAATGAAATTTTCAGTCAACGGCACTTTGCCCCTGGACGCGATCATGGACACCACCCAAGAGCACTATCAACACCTGTGAAGCAACAAAATCTTTGACTCTGTCGGACTGCTCTTGACCACCTGCATCACAGAGGATGATGTGCACCATGGCGGCATTGGATACATTAACAAAAGGTAAATAGCGCCTGACCCATGAGGGATACGCATGGCTGCCGCATGTCCGATGTGCGCATGGTTTCAAAACAATTTGAGTTTATTTGGCATTGATATGGACAGGTCCATATCTATATGTATAGCCTTTTAACGTGAGGTTGGAAACTCCAACCGAGAGGAGACAAAATGACCACAACATTCACCAAAGGCGACGAAGCATAACGGCAGCAACGGGTTTGTATGGCAGCAGCGTTTTCAGATCTGACGACGCTGCTGCCGTTACTTTTTATTGAAAACGCAACGAGGACGGCAAGGATTTTGAGGAAGATGTTCATGCGCCGAGACCAATACCAAGAGTGGCACAGATACTGGCGTGGCCTCATCCGACATTCAAAGATCAAGATCTGCCAATAACATTTCGGTGGGCGATACTGGGTTCGAACCAGTGACCCCTCGCGTGTGAAGCGAGTGCTCTACCACTGAGCCAATCGCCCGAAACTGCGCCTAACCGTACTACTTGGGAGCGATACCGGGCTTTTGGCCGCTCATCGACAAGAATCCTCCCTTATTCAGGGTGTGAATACAGCCCATTCCCGGACTTTGGGTCTACCGTGGTGAGCATTGAGAAATTCACCACCCGTGTTTTCAACACACCCAAAGGAGCACCTAAATGAACATTTCCCACCGACTGCGCCGCACTATTGGAGTGCTGGCCAGTTTGACCCTGATCACGGGGGCCATTGCCATCGCAAGCCCCGCAGCACACGCTGACACAACACTCAGCGGTCCTTCGACCGCCAATATCTCGCAGTCCGTAACCTACGTATTCACTTCACCGCCAGAAGGCCGGCTACAACTCCAGGACAACACCGGACAGGTGTGGTCAACCGTCACGACAGGAGTTGGCTACTCGAGTGTGAACTTCAGCTTCACAACACCCGCTACAGCCGCGACACTTTCCCTGTCGGTGTGGAATGTGGACACACAAGCTTTCATCTCGAATTCTGTCCCATTAGTAGTTGGTGGCGCTGTTTCGACTACAACCACCATCAGCGCCCCGAATACTGCAACCATCGGTCAATCAACAACGATCAACATCACCGTAACAAGTGGTGGGGGCAGTCAGTACACGCCCGCCGGTCAAGTTCGTTTGACCGATGCCAATGGCGCGCAATACGCACTTATGAATCTCACTGCTGGACCAGGTGCTGGACAGTCATTTGCCTACTATCGCTGGACCCCAACAACGGCAGGAACCTTCCTCTTCATTGCGACGTATGTTCCTGCATCGGGCAGCCAGGCATCGGCTTCAACGTCCGTGCAAGATGCAGTGATCGCAACGCCGTCGGGCAACACGATTTCTCTGACAGCTCCACCTAATTTGTCTGTCGGTGCACCGGTTACTTTGGTTGCAACCGTTTACCCAACAAGTACCCAAGGTTCTGTGGGCTTTAATGTCAATGGCGCTTGGATCAGTGCATCGATTCCGCTCGTGAATGGAAGAGCCACATTCCCATGGACGCCGACAACTCCTGGCACAGTGACACTTGGCGCGAGTTACACGACAAATAACGGAGGATCCGGTTCAACCACGGATGTCGTCACGGTCGGCGGCTCGACGTTAACGGATGTCATCACTCTCGTACAGCCAGGTTGGGGCAACTGGTCAAATGGCGGCAGTTACAACATGGGCAACGGATCCAATTTCGCCTTCCAGGCAAGCACGCTATCCGGTGCGCCTGTAACTCTGAGCGAGAATGGCCCATGCCAAGTATCCGGATTGAGACTTTCGGTGAACTCAGGAACCGGCAACTGCGTCATGAAAGCGGTATCACCGGGCGGCAATGGTTATTCAGGTGTGACGTACACCTATAACATCAATCTTGTCCCAGGAACCCAAACGGCTAACATCGCAGCTCCTCCTTCGGGTTCGTACAAAGCTGGTCGAGCCTTGGTACTGGAGTCACCTAATGCAACAGATACCAACGCAGGACAAAATATCAATTGGGTAATTAAAAAGGGTGGCAAGAAGCATTGCGCCCTTCTTTACCCGAGCACTGGTGCGGTTACTTTGAGAATTAAGAACAAGGGAACCTGCACCGTGATTGGAAACGCTCCCGGAGTTGACGGCCAGTGGCTGCCATTCCAGACAGCCCGTAACTACACGGGTCGTTAAACACACTCACACGAGTCAACTGGGCGAAGCTCCTACGGGAGTTTCGCCCAGTTTTCTTTGTCCTGCGCGACCCGGATCTCATAGACAGCCGCAAGGCCTTGCAATGTTTCATCCATTGAATTCAATTCCCTTTCAACCAATACATTAATTGGCTGAACTCCTCGCGTGCTGGAGAGGAGAGCAGCGGCACTGGCGCTAACCAGCAGATCTGCATCTATGGAAACTTCCCGCACCGAGCCTTCATCAATAAGGACCTGTCGGGTGATTCCTGGCAGACACCCAGAAGTTAATGGCGGGGTGATTGCCTCACCGTCAACGACGATCACGATGTTGCTTGTCGCGGCCTCAGCAAGTTGGCCTGCATTGTTAAAGAAAAGCGACTCAGCGTAATTCAATTCTTTTGCCACGCTAAGTGCGACAGCGCTTTCCGCGTACGAAGAGCACTTCGCGCCTGCGATCGCCGAGTGTATATTTCGAGTCCACGGTGAAATATTTACGTTGACGTGTGCGGCCCATGGCTTGAACTCAACCAATGACAGCAGCAATTGTGGTTTCGACACCCCTCCATAGAGCGTGATTCGTAATCGCCCAAGTGCGTCATGGTGCGATCCGAGCAATTGCTTAATGCCGGTTGTAATCTCGCCAGAATCCGGTGATTCAATTCGAAGAATCGCACTTGAATTTTTTAGTCGTGCGAGGTGTAAATCCAGGAATTGCGGCACCTGCTCTTTGACCAAGATCGTTTCAAATACTCCTTGGCCGGTTAATACTTCATGGGTGGGCTCAAGGGAAACGTCCCCTTCCCAGTTTCCATTTCGGAATGCGATAGTTGTCATAATGGGATCCAATTTTGCTCAGCAATACTTGAAAGGTGTCGCGCTTTCAACTGCGTTTCCTCCCATTCCGTTTGTGGATCCGAACCCCACGTGATTCCGGCTCCTGTTCCAAACTTAATTAAGCCAGCATCCACCCAAAAAGTTCTGATAGCGACCGCGAGGCATGCAGTTTGTTTATCTGCGTCTATCCACCCAAACGCCCCGCAGTAGGGACCACGATCCTCGGGCTCAATTGAATCAATAATGTCAAGGGCCGCGATTTTTGGTGCGCCAGCAATTGAACCTGGAGGAAATGTGGCGTCAATAATATTTGGCCATTCGAAGAACTGTGATAACTCTCCCTGTACGGTTGAAACGAGATGTACTAACCCCGGGTGCTGTTGGACTTCGAGTAGATCCACTGCCTTCACACTTCCAACATCACAGCAGCGTGACAGATCATTACGAACTAAATCAACGATCATGATGTTCTCCGCGCGATCTTTCTCCAATAGCTCACCGGCGCTAACCGCTGTTCCTTTAATCGGTTTTGACATCAACCGTGAACCCTTTCTCGAGAGAAAAAGTTCTGGACTGGCGCAGGCGATGTGAACACCCACCTCAGCAATGCGCAGGCCACCTGCATACGGCGCATAGTTCCCAGCAGCCAGCAGTGCATCTAGCGCCATGATGTCCGAATTTGGATCACAAGCGTTGCTTCTAATCCGACAAATATTGACTTGATAGACGTTTCCTTGTGAAATGGCGTTACGAGTCGCGTCCACGGCCCGCTCATATGCTTTCTGATCCATTGACGTGGTCCAGGTTGAACCATCAACGCCCAGCCAAGAACCAATGGTTGCCTCCCGAGGCGCGCTTTCCCACGATGAAAAGCGCGCGAAGACTGGTTTCCCCGAAAAGGGAATCAGTACGGCCCATCGACCGCCTCCTTGGACAGACTTGATGTTGTGGCTTAGCTCTTCCAGGTCATAGGCGTATTCATTCCCAAATCGAGCCATTGGTACCGCGGTTGCGCCCAATTTCGGCATACCTGACTCGTTCATGACGATAGCCTGCCCGGGTCCTCTAGAGGCCTCCGCTTTGGGCCCGTCATTCGTAATCAGATAGTGTTTGCTCTCGCTTGTTGGGCACGTGCCTGTGAGCGTGCGGACGTAGCGCAGCTGGTAGCGCATCACCTTGCCAAGGTGAGGGTCGCGGGTTCGAATCCCGTCGTCCGCTCGAAGGGTTAGCGAGTATCACAAGCCCGTCTGGTGGAGTGGCCGAGAGGCGAGGCAACGGCCTGCAAAGCCGTGTACACGGGTTCAAATCCCGTCTCCACCTCTTACATGGCAGGACCACAACTGAATTAAGTACTGTTTTGAGTACCGCAACGGGCGATTGGCGCAGGGGTTAGCGCGCTTCCTTGACATGGAAGAGGTCACAGGTTCGATTCCTGTATCGCCCACATAAGAAGTTTCTTTCCGACAGTTGATGTCTCGTTTTCCAACAAACTCCTTTAGTCTGATCTAATGGCACGCCCCAGAGTCGATGCAGCCGGTGGTCTAGCTGCCATGAAGTACGTATTTTCCAAGGGACGCGATGTCGGAACCCTCGCCCTCTACCGCCGGCTCCGATCAAAGAACGCGTGTAAGACGTGTGCGCTCGGAATGGGTGGTCAGGCCGGCGGCATGGTCAATGAGACCGGTCACTTTCCTGAGGTATGCAAGAAATCCGTTCAAGCCCAAGCCGCAGACATGGGGAGATCAATCGACGAATCCTTCTTCGCCAGCACTACATTCGAGGAACTCGAGCAACTCACCAGCGCACAAGCGGAAGCACTAGGCCGGCTCACATTCCCAGTGATTGCTGATCCTGGGGCGGACAGGTTCCGTCGGGCGAGCTGGGACGAGGCGCTCGGGGTAGCTGCGGACGCGTTCCGCGGCTCTGATCCCAATGAAACTTTCTGGTACATGAGCGGGCGCTCTAGCAATGAGGCCGCTTTTCTGCTACAACTCGTTGCGCGTGCCTACGGAACCAACAACGTAAACAACTGCAGTTTCTACTGTCATCAGGCTTCCGGCGTCGCGCTGTCCTCGATATACGGCAATAGCACTTCCTCAGTGGTGCTCGAAGATATCCAGGCGACCGACGTCGTCGTGGTGGCGGGTGCAAACCCGGCGAGCAATCACCCGCGCCTGATAACACAGTTGATTAATTTGCGCCGGCGCGGAGGCAAAGTCATCATCATCAACCCGTTGTCTGAACTCGGGCTTAAGCGCTTCCGACTTCCCTCAGATGCCAAGAGTTTCGTCTTCGGATCGGAGGTAAGCGATCTCTATGTGCAACCGAAAGTGGGAGGGGACGTCCACTTGCTCACCGCCGTGCTCAAGGGCATTATCGAGTCCGGCGGAGTTGAGCATTCCTTCGTCGAGGATCACACCGACGGTTGGACCGAACTGCAAACACACGTCGAATCGCTTGGCTGGGATGAACTCCTCAGCGGCGCAGGGGTCACTCGGGCACAGGTCGACGATGTAGTCACGATCCTGAACTCTTCGCGCAATGGAATCTTCATGTGGGCGATGGGCCTAACCCACCATGCGCACGGCACCGACAACGTACTCGCACTTGGGAACCTAGCGATGGCGCGCGGATTCCTTGGTCGGCCTGGAAGCGGACTGATGCCAATACGTGGACACTCCAATGTGCAGGGCGTTGGGTCAGTGGGTGTGTCGCCACACGTTAAGGAGTCCTTCGCAACAGAACTTCAGGCCCGCTACGGCGTTGCAGCCAATCAATCTTCCGGTATGGACACCTACGCATGCATGGTCGCGGCGAGTGAGGGACGGATCAGCACCGCACTCATGCTCGGCGGCAACCTGTGGGGAAGCAACCCGGACTCATCGTGGGCCGGTGATGCGCTACGCGGTATCGGTACAACGATCTCGCTCACCACCAAGCTCAACCCCGGACATGTGCGCGGTCGCGGCCAGAGCTCGGTGATCCTTCCGGTATTAGCTCGCGATGAGGAAACTCAGACCACAACTCAGGAGTCGATGTTTAACTACGTGCGCTACTCCGACGGTGGCTCTCCAGCCGTGGATGGTGAAATGCGCTCAGAGGTCGAGATTATTGCCGGAATCGCCGAACGTATCCTGCCCGAGGGTCGATTCGATTGGACTGAAATCCGCTCGCACGACTCGCTGCGTGAAGCAATGGCGCAGATCGTGCCCGGATATTCCCCGATCGGTGATGACGGAAAGCGCGAGTTCCAAATACCCGGGCGGACCTTCCATGAAGCAAACTTCAACACCGATAGCGGTCGCGCCGTGTGCCATGTGGTGGACCTCCCAGCCAGCATCGCAGGTCCAGGTGAGTTTGCGCTCATGACCGTGCGATCGGAGGGACAGTTCAACTCTGTGGTCTATGACGAAGAAGACCTGTATCGTGGAAACACCCGCCGCGATGTGGTGATGATTTCTGCGACTGACGCTGAGCGTCTCGGTGTGATCGAAGGAGACAGGGTGCAGGTCTGCAGCGAGATCGGTGCGATGGCCTCCCATATCGCCATCGTCGACATCGCTGATGGAAGCGCCGCGATGTATTACCCGGAGGCAAATGCGATAGTTCCTCGCCGCATCGATCCAAAGTCCCTTACCCCTGCATTCAAGTCTGTCGCCGTACGTATCGAGGTCGATACGCGCTAGTTCATAAACGATTCGGCCGATTACTCCTGAATTTTGGTCAAATACGGGTCATTCAAATATGCGTCATAGAGTGAATATGCTTCTTCATGCAGTTGCAAGTCGTGGGGATTGGCCGCGATCAGCGTGAGGAATTCTTCTGCATGCTTCGCCTGGGCCACCGCTCCATTTAGTTGCACTTCGCGCAACGCAGTCATGGGATCCACATTCGAAGTCTTCCACAGTCCTGATGAACGTGAGTTGATTTCCAGTACTCTGTGAGCATGCCAACCCTTGAACAACCCCTGCCACTTGCTGGGGTTGTTGTTGTTGACCTCTCTTCCAACATTGCCGCACCTTTTGGTGCCGCCATCCTCGCTGATCTAGGTGCGGAGGTTGTCCATATTGAACCTCCAGCTGGTGATGACAGTCGTCGCATGTCACCAACGAAGGGCGACGCCTCAGCGTTCTTTTACGTGGTAAATCGAAATAAGTCATTTGTCACACTGGACCTACGGCTGCAAAAGGATCGGGAATCGCTTTTCGAGATGCTCGGCGAAGCTAATGTCCTTGTGAGCAATTTGAGACCACGCAAGCTTGCAGAACTGGGATTAGATGAAACAACCCTTGCCGCTACTTTTCCTGGCCTGGTCACCGCATTTATCAATGCCTATGGACCGCATCCGGATGAGTTGGATCAGGCCGGTTACGACGGAGTAATCCAAGCAAGGACCGGC
>JBIIOS010000119.1:0-5455 GCA_044336805.1 Candidatus Nanopelagicales bacterium | reverse complement strand
CACGCGAACCACTCGCACCCTACGGTGGAACCTCACAGGCTATGACTGATTTAACGAATGCTTGTAAGACCCGGGGCCTTATGCCATTTGCTAACTTCAACAGAATGCATGTCGTTCCACCATGTGTCGTCACCGAGGCGCAGGCGCGTGAAGGTCTGGAAATTTTGGACCAAGCATTTGGTGACATTGACTCGTATTACCAAGGCTGATTTTTCTTGAAGCTCCTCGTTATTGGATCCGGTGCGCGCGAGCATGTCATTACGAGTGCTCTTTTGCGTGACCCGGAAGTCGAATCAGTCGTCGCGGCTCCCGGTAATGCGGGGATGGCATCACTCGTTCAGTGCATTCCGATTGATGTAACCGATGCGCACTCAATTGGTGAACTGGCAACGAATCTTCAGGTTGACCTGGTTGTTGTTGGCCCAGAAGTCCCGCTCATGGCAGGTGCAGCGAATGAATTGAATAGTCGAGGTATTCCTTGTTTTGGGCCGACGCGTGAAGCAGCATTAATCGAAGGCAGCAAAGCTTTCTGTAAAGAAGTGATGGCGGAAGCGGGCGTTGCAACAGCATCAGCTCATGTCTGCACCAACTTGGCTGAAGCCGAGATCGCCCTCGACACTTTTGGTTCCCCGCATGTTGTCAAAGATGACGGGTTGGCAGCTGGTAAAGGGGTTGTTGTCACTCTCGATCGAAGCGAGGCGCTCGCGCATGCACAGAGTTGCTTTGAGGTTGGTGGATCCGTTGTCATAGAAGAATTCCTCGATGGACCCGAAGTTTCAATTTTTGGTATCTCTGATGGCACCACGGTGATCGCATTACAACCCGCCCAGGACTTTAAGCGTGTCGGCGACAATGACGAAGGACCCAACACGGGCGGTATGGGCGCCTATTCACCACTTCCTTGGCTGGACGAGAACGTGGTTGCTGAAGTCACCGAGCGGGTATTGCAGCCAATGGCTGACGAGATGAAGAGGCGAGGAACCCCATTTGTTGGGGTGCTCTACGCCGGACTCGCCATGACGGCACGTGGAATTCGGGTAATTGAGTTCAATTCCCGCTTTGGTGACCCCGAAACTCAGGTCGTGCTTTCTCGGTTAGTGACTCCTCTTGGACAGTTTCTTTATGCAGCAGCGAAAGGTCAGCTGAAGGATTTTTCCACACTCGTCTGGCACGAGGGGTACGCGGTCAATGTTGTTATCGCCGCCCAGGGTTACCCGGCGAAGCCGTTGCTGGGAACCTCAATTTCAGGGGTGGAACTTGCCGAAGCAGACCCATTCATTACCGTTTTCCACGCGGGAACAGAGTTGGTGGGCGGGGAATTGGTCACATCGGGTGGACGAGTGCTCTCGGTTACCGCTCAAGCCCCCACTTTGAATCAGGCAAGGGAGCGCGCCTATGCCGGTGTGGCCCACATTGAGATCGCCGGCTCACATTTTCGCAGCGATATTGCCCGAAATGCTTGCACTACCGACTCCTGAATCGGTCACATGAAAGAATGCAGCCGTGGGTAGCCGAGTGAATTCAATTGATAACGTCCTCGCCTCACGCTATGCATCACCTTCAATGGTGGATCTGTGGGCTCCGGAGTCAAAAATTAGGCTCGAACGGCAACTATGGATCGCCGTGATGCGTGCCCAGCAGGAATTAGGCGTTGCCATCCCGGCTGGAGCCCCAGAAAAATACGAAGCCGTCATCGACACGATCAATCTCGAGTCAATTGCCGAGCGTGAGCGAGTCACCAAGCACGATGTAAAAGCACGAATTGAAGAGTTCAATGAATTAGCGGGTGCTGAATACATCCATCTCGGAATGACATCGCGGGACCTCACCGAAAATGTTGAGCAACTGCAGATTCGTTCGAGTTTGATTTTGGTTCGCGACAAGTCCGTCGCAGCCTTGGACAGATTGAGTGGCCTTGCTGTTGCCTACTCGGAACTAGCCATGGCTGGGCGTTCACACAATGTGGCAGCGCAGATCACAACCCTTGGCAAGCGCATGGCAACCTTCGCCGAAGAACTTCTTTTTGCAGTTGAAAGACTCGAAGAATTAATTAACGCTTACCCACTGCGGGGAATCAAGGGGCCGGTGGGAACGGCTCAAGACATGCTGACATTGCTCGACGGAAATGAACAGGCACTGAGCCAATTAGAAACACGAGTAGCTCATCACCTTGGCTTTGACAACCTCTTGACCAGTGTTGGCCAGATTTATCCGCGTTCACTTGATTTCGAGGTGACATCCCTACTTGTTCAGATCGCATCGGGTCCATCAAATTTTGCAACAACAGTGCGCCTGATGGCTGGGCAAGAACTTGCAACCGAAGGTTTCTTGCCGGGTCAGGTCGGTTCATCTGCGATGCCGCACAAAATGAATGCTCGATCCTGTGAACGCATTAATGGTTTTCATGTGATTCTGCGCGGCTACATGAATATGTGTGCCGATCTTTCTGGACAACAATGGAATGAAGGTGACGTGGCCTGTTCGGTTGTTCGTCGAGTTGCACTTCCTGATTCTTTTTATGCAATCGATGGCCTGATGGAAACATTCCTCACGGTGCTTGACGCATTCGGTGCATTCCCTGCGATGATTGACCGCGAACTGGATCGCTTCCTACCCTTTTTGGCTACGACCAAGATCCTGATGGCTGCGGTGCAATCGGAAATCGGGCGCGAAACCGCACATGAAGTAATCAAGGAGCACGCGGTTGCAACAGCATTAGCGATGCGTGAAACCCCTGATGCAGATAATGATCTACTAGAAAAACTCGCTGCTGATCCACGGCTGGACTTCACTGTCGAACAGTTGAATGCACTCCTTGCCCAGCCAATTGAATTTACCGGCGCTGCCCAACACCAAGTTCGGGTTTTGGCAGACCGTGTTGAAATCCTTACCGCGCGCTATCCAGATGCCGCGGGCTATAAACCAGGCGGAATTCTGTGACCCAAACGCTGTCCCATAATTACGACCTCCCCGAAGACTACGTCCACATCTATTCGGGCAAGGTGCGAGATATTTTCCGCACACCGCAGGACCGACTCCTCATGGTGACCAGTGATCGAATATCAGCGTATGACTGGATACTTGAAACCGAAATACCCGACAAGGGTCGGATCCTGACCTCAATTTCGCAGTGGTGGTTTGGACAACTCCAAGGTTTAGTTTTTAACCACACGACAACTTCCAAAGTCCCTAAGTCAGTTGCGGGTCGCGCGGTTGTTTGTGAGCCGCTCGAAATGTTTCCGGTGGAATGTATTGTGCGCGGTTACCTCGCTGGCAGTGGTTATTCCGATTACTTGGCAACACGCAAAATATCAGGCAATGGTTTGCCACCCGGCCTGAAAGATGGCGCGTTGTTGCCAAAGCCACTGTTTACGCCGGCGACCAAGGCACCCCTTGGCGAACATGACGTGAACATCACCTATGACGACGTCATTGTTGAACTTGGACAAGAAGAAGCCCAGGAACTAAAGCGACTCTCAACAGCAATTTATGAGTATGCGGCTGACAGAGTAAGTCGTAAAGGTTTGATTTTGGCTGACACTAAATTTGAATTTGGTATTGCACTCGGTGGTAAGTACCAAGGTCAAATTATTTTGGGTGACGAAGCGCTGACGCCTGACTCTTCTCGTTATTGGGAAAAGGATTTGTGGAATCCGGGTGGCCCCCAACCTTCATTTGATAAACAGTTCGTGCGCGACTGGTTGACCTCACCGGATTCTGGGTGGGACAAAAATTCAGGTGAAGCGCCACCACCCTTGCCCGATGAAGTTGTCGAAAAAACCCGCGCTAAATACATTGAAGCTTATGAGCGCATTACCGGTGAGACTTTTCAGTGACCACGTGGCTAATCACCGGGGGTGCGGGCTATATCGGCTCGCATGTTGTTCGTGAGCTGCAAGTTGCGGGTATCCGGCCAATAGTTTTCGACAACTTTTCGGCCGGGTTGCATTCGCGTATCCCCGAAGGAATCACCGTCGTTGACGCTGACGTTTCCGACGGTGATGCACTTCGAATTGCGTTAAGCGAATTTGATGTGACCGGAGTTATCCACCTCGCGGCGAAAAAGGCTGCCGGTGAGTCAGTTGGTGTCCCGTTGTACTACTACCAAGAAAATGTAACCGGTTTGCAGACTCTTCTCGGCGCGATGGTTGATGTCGGGATCAAGAATTTTGTTTATTCTTCTTCTGCTGCCGTTTATGGAACCCCACAGTCAAATCCAGTGAAGGAAAGTGAACCACTCAATCCCGAGTCACCCTATGGGGAAACTAAAGTAATTGGTGAGTGGTTGGCCAAGGATTTGGAAACGAGTAACGGGTTGAATTGGGTGGCCCTGCGCTACTTCAACGTTGCCGGTGCCGGAGCTGATGACCTGGGAGACAACAGTGTGAACAACCTGATCCCCATGGTGTTTTCGGCCCTTGAAGAAGGTGTACCCCCCAAGATTTTCGGAGCCGATTACCCAACCCCGGATGGAACGTGTATTCGCGACTATATCCACGTGGTTGATCTGGCTGGGGCTCATGTAGCGGCGGTGCGCAAGTGTGAGGCAGGACCCGTGAATCGGGCCATCAACGTGGGCCGAGGAAGTGGGGTCAGTGTGCGCGAAGTGATGAACTCCATCTCGGCGGTTATTGGGCGTGATATTGCCCCCGAAGTTGCCCCTCGCAGAGCTGGCGATCCGCCGGCGACTTTCGCTGACATTGAACTGAGCGGGGAAGTTTTGGATTGGACCGCGAAGCGTGATCTCACGGACATGGTTTCCTCAGCGTGGAGTGCCTGGGAATTCTCGCACCGGTAGGCTTTGGGTCTTCCATTGATATCAGCAAAGCGAAATCAGGAGAGCCAGTGGCCCGCGTTGTAGTAAACGTCGCACTTAAACCCGAAATTCTTGACCCACAGGGTCGCGCAGTTCAGGGTGCACTTGGTCGACTTGGGCTCACTGGGGTGAGTGACGTGCGGCAGGGAAAACAGTTCATAATCGATTTGGAAGGTGAACTCGAAGGTGAGCGGGCCGAACTCATGGAGAAACTCGCAGGCGAGTTGCTGAGCAATCCGGTTATCGAAGACTTCACACTCACGGTAGAGAATTAATAGTGAGCGCACGGATTGGGGTCGTTACTTTCCCCGGGTCGCTTGATGACGCAGATGCAGCCCGCGCAATTCGCATAGCCGGTGCAACTCCAGTAGCGCTGTGGCATGGTGACGCGAACCTTCATAACGTCGACGCTGTTGTACTCCCCGGTGGTTTTTCATACGGGGATTACCTCCGCTGTGGAGCGATCGCGAAGTTCGCCCCCGTGATGTCACTTATCATTGAAAAAGCTCAGGCCGGCCTTCCTGTTTTGGGAATCTGTAATGGATTCCAGATTCTGTGTGAAAGCCACCTACTTCCTGGTGCCTTAACCCGTAATGACCATCAGCATTTCATCTGTGTTGACCAAAAACTACAGATTGA
>JBIIOS010000117.1:0-5490 GCA_044336805.1 Candidatus Nanopelagicales bacterium | reverse complement strand
GCGTTTGGATCGTTGAGTTTTCTTGTTTGTGCGCTGTTGCCTCTTGGTCCCTGACCATAAACCTCGCCTCCCGTGAAGTGTGCGGGAAATTTGTCGAGGGGAGTGGGGGTGATGGGAAGGATGAACATTCCTTCGCCTAAAGAGAAAGACCCAGCCAACTGGCTGGGTCTACTCGTGAGGTTCGCACTTAACAAGCGAATCTTAACACGGGTTGGAGTAATTGCGTAGATCAGAAACTGATTGGTGGTGAGTCAGGTGGTGACGGCTTAGAGCCGTCACCACTTCCCCACATCCCGAACGGGAAAATGAGCGTGCCACTCTGGGATAGTCTCGTGGTGTGATGTGCTGGGCATTGATAATGCTGATGTGGAGGGGCGTTGAAGTTGGACGTTGACTGGTTTCCTACAGCTACTGCAAGTGAGATCTTGCCACGACTTTGGATGGGTGGGCTTAGTGAGCAGGAACACCTTGGCAAGCCCCTTGAAGAGGATCACTACTCTTTCGATAATCCGTATGACCTCATCATCACCTTGTATGCGGATGCTCAGCCCGCACCGTGGGGTGTTGTTGAGTTGCGTTACGGGTTCCCTGATGACGCTATTCCTGACGATCAAATAACTCCATGTTTACAGCTAGCACGATATGGATGGGATGAGTGGCGTTCTGGCGCAAGTGTCCTCATTCGTTGCCAACAGGGCGTTAACCGTTCAGGGCTAGTCACCGTACTTGTATTGATGTTCGATGGTATGTCAGCAAATGACGCTATTTCTTTGGTGCGCAGTCGTCGTGGTGGTGCTGTGCTTAATAACAAGGCGTTTGAGACGTGGCTGCGTGAGCAAGCACCCACACATTTGGAGGGCTAATCAGGACGAGTTCACGTGTGAGTGTCATTGCAACATATAGGGTTTCGGTATGACAAAGTCTCGCATCTTCGCGATCACCGCTGCGATTTCATGGTTTGCCGTTGGTCTGGGATTCGTGCTCAACGTCTTTAACGTCTACCCCGATGCCGTGGTTGAACCCTTTGCCTATGGAAACAATCCTGAAGGCATCGAGGGCCTTATTGGTCGGACGATTGATTTCTTTAGTTACTTTACTTATCTCAGCAACATCATTGTGGCGATCGTTCTCACCATGTTGGCCCGCAATGTAAATCGGCAGGGAGCAGTGTTTGCCACCCTTCGTATGGACTCCTTGGTCATGATTTCGGTGACCGGCCTCGTCTACCACCTGCTCGTCGCTGCAGACGCCAATCCACAAGGTCTGCAGATCGTAAGTAATGCGCTCCTTCACTACATCATTCCGATTCTTACCGTGGTGGTATGGCTTCTTATCGGACCGCGCGGGCTATTCCGCCTGTCGACAGTCTTCGCGGCGGTGATCATTCCAATCCTGTGGGTGGTGTATGCCATTGTTCGTGGTGCAATCATTGATGCATACCCGTACGGCTTCTTAAATGCCCAGGAACTTGGATTAGGGACTGCCCTTACAAATATTAGTGGTGTTGTAATTGTGGGTATCGTTCTGGGATTGATCTATTTGGCGATTGATCGACTGCTCAGCCGCCGGCGCTCATAGAGCCTGTTGCTGGTCTGTTCCTGCAGGCCGAACGTTGGAAGATCAGGCTGCGTCTGCCATGGACTTACGGCTGGTGGTGTGCCAACCGCCGCAGGCATCGCATGAGTAGGTGCGGATTTCACTGCGGTGTGATTGCGTGCCGAATTCGGCGGCGCGGGTGCGAGAAATACTGGCGTGGTGGAGAACCTGAACTGCGCTCTTGTGGTCGGGCCAACGCTTTTTACCCGTACGCGAACAGGTTTTTGGTCGTGGCTGCGGTCGCATGATTTCCCCCCTGAGTTGTTTCTCTGGACATCATTCTTATGTGGGGGTATGACACCCTTGATTTGTCTCTTGGCCCCTGACCATAAACCTCGCCTAAAGAGAAAGGCCCAGCCAATTGGCTGGGCCTTCTCAAATCTCCAGCATTTTGGTTAGTAGTCGTAGAGACATCCGTTCTCGTTGTAGTGAGGATTGAGTTTGAATCCTGTGCGCTCCAGAGCTTGCCTGATGGACTTGAGCTGTTCCTCATCTTGGAATCCCATCCAGTACAGCAAGTGATAAAGCAACGCAGCGGTCTGAATTTCATTGAGTCCGCCGAGTTCATAAAACCCTTCTTCATGTCTGCGTCTTGCAGTGACATTCCAACCGGATGTCACGATTTCTACTCCTGAAACACCGAGTGGGGTGATCAGGTGCCTGGGGTATCCGCCGTTGGGCATAACGTTCCTTTCGTCAGTTGTTGCCTGGCTCAACGAATTTGTTGAACCCTGACACAACTCAAAGCACCCCTACGGGGTGCTAAAAGACGAGCGCGCGCATACGCACGTGAAGGGGACGATTGCGTGGTGAGTGAAATTGCTTCAGCGCCGCGTTGCATGGTGTAACGCTCGGCGCCGCAGAACACGACGTGGGCCTTCTTGATGTCAGGGTTTTGCAAGGTCGTCCTACTCATTAGAGGTGAGTCCAGCAGCGCAACAGCTAAAAAGCTTTACAATTTCTGCTCGCGAAGTGGTACCGCCCAGCGGCTATTTACCATGTAAATTTAATGTAAGACGTTCAATTTACATGGTATTTATGGTCAGGTGGGTCATGCTGATGATGGGATCGTGGAGGTCATCGGGACTTAATCCGATTGGGATGACCAGGCACGCGCTGCTACGAGTTCGGCGATGAGAACTTCGGTGAGGAGTTGAACGTCTTCGATCGTGTCGTGCGGGTAGCGAAGGATGAACTTGGCAGAGGGTAGGTCATCGCCGGCCGAGACGATGGTGGAGCCGCGGGATTCGCACCATTCGATTAACGCTGGCTCCCACTGAGAATGCGGGAAGAGCAGCATGCGGTAGTCGGTTGTTTTCGTGAGGTAGACGTCAACGTGGGACCAGTCCCCCGTTTCACACCCGACAGCATTGAGGCGAGGACCTTCGCGCAGCATGAGGGCGCTTTGTTGGGCATTGCAGAAACGACTGGCCGGAGCAACAAATGCGGTACCGGTTGGGCCAAGGAGTAGTTCCGATACTGCGGGCAACCACTGCTCTGAAGTCTTGAGAATTTCGGCGCACGCTTGGGCTGACATGCGCACAAGTTCAGAGGTCGAGGTGTTCATTGATTGCGGAGCAAGGTGTTGCTGCAGGGAAAGTAGTAAGGCGATTGTGTTTTGGTAGGAACGACAGGAAACCCCACCCAACTCGGGCTCGGCTTGCATGGGAATGTTGATGTCACATAAGTCTGCAATGGGTGAAGACTCGACATTGGTTAATGAGATGGTGGGGCAGGTGCCGGAGTAGTGCTGGGCGGCATGAACTGTTTCCACTGAAGTGCCACTGGCCGAGACAACTATCACTACGCTGTTGGAGTCGACCTTGGGGAGAAGGTCGGAGCTGGCCAGGGTTGCGACCGCATTTATTCCCTGGGCTTGTAGTCGCGCCGCGGCAATAGCGTTGGCGTAATGGGAGGAACCCATGCCAATGAAAACAATGCGATCGGTTGCGGTGATTGTGGTGGCTGACCACGGGTTTGTTGTGTTGAGGCGATCGGCTAATTGATTGAGGACCTCGGGCTTGCGATCAAGGTCTGTGCGAAAGAGAACTGGATCCACTAGATAGCTCCTTCGTTCTGTGACGCTTCAGGAAACATGGATGTTATTACTGAATCGGGGACATAGCGCCAATGCGGTAGGTGACGCACTGAATAGATGTACTCGCGAAGTTCCTGGTGAAGCATAAACGGTTCAATAAGTCGTTCGTCAAGAATCGTGATTAACCCTTCACGGCGAAGAACATCTTTGTATTCGAGGAGGAAAATCTCTTGGGCGTGCGCTGCCCAGATCAGGGATGCTTGGGGCTCGAGGCCTTCGGTGCGGTAGTTCACCACCCGAGCAACGTGGTCAATGGAAGCCAGCATGCTGGCAACGTCTCGGGCCGCCGGTTGCTTTGCAAGTCGTTCCAGCGGAGATGCAATAGGACTGCCATCAAAGTCAACGATGTAGTACTCCCCCGCTGGTGACTCGATTATTTGACCAACATGGAAATCACCGTGGGTGTTGATTGCTGGTGTGTGATCAACGGTGGTGAGTGGGTTCAATCGCTCGCGAATTGCGGCCTGTCGTGCGCGAAGACGTTCACCTTCGGGGCCGTCGACTATTTCACATGCTGTGGTTAGGTCGGCTAACGCGCTATTTAGGAATTCTTGAATGCGGTCATGGTGTAGTTCCTTGATGTCGGCGTCGTCTGTGTTTGAGGTAACGGTGCGCGCTAGGGCGACGTGCATTTCACCGGTCATTTGGCCAATGCGTGCAAAGGGTGTGATTGCATCAACACCGGAGCCTTGGGCATAGGAACGAACTAAGTCCACCGCCCATTCCCAGCCATCACGAGAGTCGGGGATGAATTCTGTGGCGGTGGCCAGGGTGAGAACCTCAGCAGTGTTCGGGTCGATCCACTCGATTGTTGCAATGGGAAGTGGGGTTACGGGTTGTTTGCTCAGGGCGCGTAAGCGGGAGGGGGCGGGTGATGTTGTGGCGTTGATCTGCCACTTGAGCATGATCGTGTTGTTCACAATCACAGAGTCATTGCTTTGATCAACGGTGATTGAGTGTTCCGTGGAGTGGTTGTCCGTTGACTGATTTGGCGCGAGTGAATTAATGTGTTGAATGCTAAAGTTGCCAGAAGATTCGGTGTTCAGGATTGCCTCGCTGACGGGTGCGCGGTGAAAGCCCGTGTCAGTGAGTTGGCCGGGGACAACGATCGTGCGAGCACCGGTGCGAACCAGTGCGAGGTAGGCGCCGTTACCGGCGTCGAGTGAATCAACTAACTCGCAGGGTTCGTGCAGGTCACCCGAACGTGCTTGGGAGCGATCAGGGAGAAGGTCCGCTGCATTGGCGGCCGCGATCGCAGCTGCGAGTGAGATCACGAGGTCGCGTGAGCGCGGGCCACCGACTCGATTACGTCGGCACCTTTTGTTGTTCCCTCACGGGACTGGATCCCTGCTGCCATGACTGCCATGCGCTGGGTCAACTCCGAGTCACCCAATAGATCCTCCAGAGCAGAGTTCATCTCCTCTTCGGAGAAGGTGTAGGTGGACAGGCGACGACCAAAACCTAACTCGTCCATGCGCTGCGCATTGTCATACTGATCCCAGAACAGTGGCAGCAGGATCATTGGCTTACCAAAATGCAGTGACTCTGTTGTCGTGTTGTTTCCGCCATGGGTGATCACTAGATCTACCTTAGGAATGATGGTTGTTTGAGGAACGAACTCTGCACCCACCATGTTGTCGGCTAGTTCGTACTCCTGATGCTGGGGACCCTTGGAAACAATGAAACGGTGCTTGGTGCGACCCAGGACATCGACAAGTCTTTTCATCAGATCAACATCGGCACTACCCAGTGAGCCCAGGGATAGATAAATCAGGGCACTGTCAGCGGGACGCTCG
>JBIIOS010000116.1:0-5531 GCA_044336805.1 Candidatus Nanopelagicales bacterium | reverse complement strand
ACCCATTATTCTCAGGGTTCTCGGTTTTGGACCGATAACTAAGGTAGTCAGGGAGTGGGCTAAAGGGCCTTTCCCTCATAGCGACCGTGAGGAGGTAAGCGTGGATCTGTCTGGGCTTTCCTCCCTGCTATGGCGCGAACGGGACATTTTGGACAATCTTTTGTTCAAACTCGACGTCCAGCAGCTGCTCCTCATGAGCGGGCGCTCCGGGTGGTTGGTACGGGCCAGCCGTGAAATTGAGACGGCTTTGGAGCAGGTACGAATCATTGAACTTGAGCGGGCCGTTCGGTTTAACGAGGTGTCTGGGGATCTCAATTTGGAGGCATCTCCGAGCCTCTCCGCTATCGCTGGGGCGGCCGAAGAGCCATGGAAAAGCCTCCTGACTGAGCATTATGAAGCCTTTTTAGAGCTAGCAACCCGGATCCAAGCCATCACCTCGCTCAATCGTGAAATGGCTTTCTCCGCTCAAATAGCCACCGAGGCAATTTTGACCAGCATCCGAGGGGATTCGGATCCCACTTTGAATTTATACGCGCAGAGCGGTGCGACGGAAAAACTCGATCGTAAATCCGTATTTGTCGACGAGGGGCTCTAACGTGGCGACCTGGTCGGGAATCTCTACGGCACTGTCCTCATTGCAGGCGCAGCGCGTTGCCATGGACGTTGCCGGACAAAACATCGCCAATGTCAGCACACCCGGATACTCACGCCAACGGGTAGACATGACCGCGGGAATTGGAGTGGACGTTTCTTCGATCCAGCGTCTTCACAGCGGAATACTCGGAGACCGAGCACGCACCGAAAGCGCTCGCATGGGTGACCTCAATGTGACAAGCGCTGTACTGAACGAAATCGAAAACGTCTTCCCAGAGCCAAGCTCATCAGGTTTTCAGGCGAAACTGGATGCTCTCTGGACCGGGTTTTCCAATGTCGCGCGAGACACGACCAATGCTGCGGCCCGAATCGAAGTAATTGCGCAAGCCAATGTGCTCACGGGCTGGCTCAATGATGCAGCCCAGCAGTTAACAAACATTGCGGACAACCATTCACAAAACTTGACCAATCTGGTTACCTCGGCGAACTCACTCGCCCAACAGATTTCAGAGCTCAACATTTCAATCGCTCGGACCCCTGAGGGGACAAGCGCCATAAACGCGCTGATGGACCAGCGGTCTTATGCTGCATCTCAACTTGCCGAGGCTGTCGGTGGCACTTACCTTCTTGACGACAATAACAAGATGAGTGTTTTCCTTGGCGGAGCAAGTTTCGTGGGTCCGTCAAACTACTCCACGCTTGAAGTTGCCACTTCAGGTGGAACAACGTCGGTGCAATGGACAAGTAACGATGTAACAGCTTCTATTTCCAGCGGTAATGCCAGCGGTTATCTCACCGCTATCAACGACACGGTCCCGGACTGGGCAGCAACACTTGACACTGTGGCCGCTGCCCTGGCAACAACGGTAAACACCGCGCAGGCTGCCGGGTATGACTCCACGGGTGCCGCAGGTACGGCCCTTTTCGCCGGTACTACGGCCTCAACTATCAGCGTGGTGCTCACTAATGGTTTAAATATTGCGGCCTCGACGGTTGCCCCCGTTTTGGGAGTCGCATCCCTTAACGGATCAAATGCAGACGCGATGGCGGCACTGGGAAGGGCGGCCGGTGGCCCTGACGGTGTGTATCAAGACATGGTTGTATCCCTTGGTTACGCAACTCAGGGTGCGCAGCAAACCTCCGAAACAGTGCAGGCTTTCATGGCCGGTATTAATGGCCAAATTAATTCAGAGTCTGGCGTGAACATCGATGAAGAAATGGCGAATCTGCTCACGTATCAGCGTGCCTATGAAGCGGCGGCGCGCGTCCTTACCGCAATTGACGATGCACTCGACACACTCATCAACCGCACCGGCCTAGTCGGACGATAGGAAATATCCATGACCTCAATTACCCGCCTAGCAACAGGTGCGCAGAGTCTGCAGAATATGGACTCGGTTGGCGCAATGAGCAAGCGAATGGCCCGACTTCAAGAGCAGATCTCCTCCGGCAAAGCGATTCAGCGTGCCAGCGAGGATCCGAGCGGAACACAGTCCGTTATGAACCTGCGGGCGGAACAAACTCGCATGTCGCAGTACGCGCAAAACATTGATAATGGCTTACTTAAGCTTAACGCCACGCGCACCCAAGTGGATTCAATCAATGATCAACTTCTCAAGGCCCGTGAGATCGTGGTTCAGGGGCAAGCATCCAACACGACAGCGAGTTCCCGGTCTGCTTTGGCGGCTCAGATTGACGTTATTGCATCGAGTTTGCTGGTCGCGGCAAACAGCGATTTTGCTGGACGTGCCCTTTTCACCGGTGCGACATCTGCAGACACCGCGTACACCGCGCTTGGTGCTTACGTCGGAGATACAAATACCGTCACCACCAGGGTTGATGACTTCGGTTCCACCGTCAGAATTGAATTGAACGGGCCCGAAGTTTTCGGTAGCGGAGCAGGGAATGCCTTTGCCGTACTCACTTCGATCGCAAGCAATCTGCGAAGCGCGCCGGCTAGCCTTTCAGTCGACTTGACCTCACTTGACTCGGTGATTACTACGGCTCGCGGCGCCCAATCAACCGTGGTCTCCCGAATCAATCAACTCAATGAGCTTCGCGACGTTACTGCGGACCGGATTTTGAGTGTTACGGGCGCTTTGGCCGCCGTTGAAGACACCGACCTGACAAAGACGGTCATGGAGTTGACCATGCAACAGACAAGCTACGAAGCAGCCCTCTATGCCACAGCCAGTATCATGCAACCGTCGCTGATGGATTTCTTAAGATAAAATGAATCCGCAAGCTCAAGAAGGAGAATCCATGTCTGTCAGTGCACAAATCGATGTGCAGAGCGACGTCCCCGTCGTCGAAGTTCGGGGCGGGCTTCTTGGGTTTCCCGAGTTCACCAAGTTCACGCTGATCAAAATGAACGATGAAGGGTTGGTTTACCGACTCCAATCCATCGAAGATGCCGCCATCAACTTTGTTGTGGTTCCGGCAGCGTCGTTCTTTCCTAATTACGCGCCCATCGTCGACGACGAAGTGGCGAAGCGATTCAACCTCGCTGGCGGCGCAGAAGTTCTGCTGCTTCTCGTGGTGACGTTGGGTGAAACCTTCAAAGACTCTACAGTTAACCTCATGGCCCCCCTGCTTCTTGATCCAAATGCCCAAATCGCCGAACAGATAATCGTGGAAAATAGCGATTTGTCTGTGCGCACCCCACTAATGGCTGCGTAGTCAACAGGTGCTTGTACTTAGTCGTAAGGTCGGCGAAAGCATAGTTATCGGTGACGACGTAATCGTCACCATCCTTGAGATTCGCGGTGATCTGATCCGGGTAGGAATTGATGCACCACGACACATAAAGGTGCACCGACGTGAGGTTTTCGAAGCGATTGAGGCTGCAAACAGGGAGGCCGTTGCGCCTACTCTGGAAGCTATGTCCGAGTTTGCCTCTGCAATCAAGGGCCTTCCGGTTTCGCCAAAAACGAAAGACTCAGATTAACGTTGGGCGATGAGCGCGCGGATCGATTGTGCCACCTGATCCGGGTGATCGATTGGCTCGGTCCGCAGTTGCTTGATTCCCACACCAGAAATGGTTAATCTCCCGTAATCAAAAGCTCGGCCGAACGGTCCTTGTTGAATATCAACGCCTTCAATTTTGTTGAACTCAAGTGACTCTTTATTCCGAAAGATGAAAGTCCGCACCAACTGGATCTTCTCTGAATCTATAATCATGCGAAACATCACCCAATTAATAAAACTGAGTAACGGAAATAACGACAGCAGCAGAGCTAACAAGAGCGCAATGGAAGCATTGATCTGGACCCACATAATTACTGCCACGACAAAGATAACCGCGAACCAGATAACCAGAGTGACCAGAATTGCACGGACCGACGCGCGGCGCTCCTCAAGAATTACTCCACCGAGCGGGGCTTTATCTGAGCTTTCATCCATGCCAATATCTTAGACCAAAATCTGAAACCAGAGATCAACCATCGGTTGGTGGTTGTAGAGACACATGAAAGAATGGGGCTTGTGAGCGCAGTGATCAGCGGAGAGGTCAGTGGAAATCCGGTAGTTCATTACATAGGAATTGACCCAGGTAATCACTTGCCATTAATGATTACCCTGGATTCTCGCGATCGGCACTGGCTGACCGACGGCACCAGGTCCACGGTTGTTTACCCTGCCGTGAGGGACAACTCCGGTGTCGGCGCGGTGACATTCACTTACGACTACACGGTTGATCGAGCCACGTCATTACTTTCCACGGTTGAACCAATCAAAACCAAAGAACTTCCGTTCAACCCGTTGATTTATGTGAACTGGTTGATCCTTGCGGTTTACCGGATGGTGCAATCGCATCCGCGGGGTACCTTAGGAATCGATAGGGCCGTGATGGATCACGATCCTGTATTTGACAGTAATCAGTTGCGGGTGAAAATTCAGGGTGTTGAAAAGCTGTACCTGATTAAACGATTACGCCCGCGACGACGAGGACATTTCCTGGTTGAAATCATTGCTCGAGACAATGAACAGGTAATGCTGCTCGCGGAGCACACCGTTCTGGGTTTAGTACTCAGTAAATCATTGGATGTCCGACCTGGCGAAGCTGAACTCCAAGCCCGCGAAATCATGGACGAAATTCTCGATTTCATTTGGGCGTGCAACAATGACGCGAGAAATGATGGGGAAGATAGGTTAGAGGGCTAGGAAGCCATTAATTTTGTGGTCTGGCTCTCAGCCAGATCCGAACGAAGTTTGTCCAAGCTGGACTGCAGCTTGCGACTATTGGTCGCTTCTTCGTCGAGTTGAATGTTCAATTCACTAATCCGAGAATTGAGGTTTTCGATAGTTTCGCGATCCTGTTCGATCTTGGCGGCGTGCTGAACCTGCACTTCCACCATTTCGCGTTTGAACTCCGCGGTCTCCATAAAATGCTTCAGTTCCAGGCGTTCGGTCTCGTTTTTGACATAGCCCATCATGGCAAGGAGCCCAAGGGCCGCCACTAAGAACACTAGTACGAAAATCCAAACTTCCATGTCTGCACCTTACACCTTTCGCGTCTTACTGAACATCGGCATTCATTCACTCGGGCTGAGCCTATTCACCCTGAATATTGATCCCAATCGTATCATTTACTAGGTTATTGACAGGATCGCTGATCATGCAGGCAATGTAAACGAGGCTGCCGATGAAAGCCAAAAGCACGAACGCCCTTGTCACCGGATCCATCCCGGCGCCTCTACCAGATTTTTGCGCCATACCTGCTCCCGTTTCTACTTGCTCTCGTGGGGCTTTCCACTAAAAATCTACCGCCTACCGCTCATTGCGGGAATAAACCTGCGATGATGAATTTTGGGGAAAAGCGAAATTTCACTACATTGCGGCCGATAATACTTCAGAGGACAAGTCTCCCTCGGTGTGAATTCTGGGGGTTGTGGGAAGGGAAGTGGTACCAATTATCACGTTATCGCCTGTGCCGGACG
>JBIIOS010000002.1:0-41999 GCA_044336805.1 Candidatus Nanopelagicales bacterium | reverse complement strand
GCATTCACGTTCATACCATTGCGCTGCCGGAATTAAGTCAATGATGCTGGGTAATTCGTCTAATACTTGGGTAGTAATAAAATGAGAATTCGATAGGTCCTTCGTCGCAAGGTGTGCGACTACTTCACACGCATTATTGCCATCTACATTTTCTTGATCCACTCCGGTCAAAAAATCGAAAAATATGAAGCCTTTTTCGCGTAACTCCTCGATAGTGCTCCGCCAATCTGCTGGCTCAACCTTTTCCCAGGTGGATGATCTGGGCATCTAGAAGACCCGATCCGAAGAAATTTCCTGGATTGCTTGAATGAAGGCGTCGGGCCTGGGTGGGCACCCGGCAACATAGGCTGCCACTTCCACGAATTGGTCGATTCCTTTTGAGACCGGAGGTGAATCCCAATAAGGTCCACCACTGGTTGCACACGCACCAAAGGACATTACTTTGGCGCCCGGATAAGAGTGAATCAACTCGAGCACGCTGGGGACCAAGGCATCAGTCACCGTGCCTGCAATAACGATCACGCTGGGGCCGGTGCCACCTTCAGACACCTGAATTAACGCGCCACTATTGAGGGCGGCTTGCAATTCCAATGTGCAACAAGCAAGGGACGCGCTGACAACTTCGACGCTGACACTGGGATCCGAGGTCAGGGCGTAACGCGTCACAGCTGTAAGCCTAGCCGGCGCTGACCAACCCCTAAGCCTGAGTAGTCTGGGACTGCACTCTTATTGAGTCGTAAATCTTGTTGGGAATCAGGTGAGAAGGTGGCGGTCCGGGAGCGATCTGCTCATTCCACAGGTGTACTCCTCGGGGTTACCGGCTACCTTTTTTGGGGTCTCTTCCCCCTCTATTTTGTACTCCTAGACACTGTCGCACCTATCGAGGTCGTTGCGCACCGGGTTATTTGGTCACTCATTGTTGTCGTTCTCATACTGTTGGTAGGTAAGCAGTGGCGTGCATTCACGGGAGCATTTAACCGCCGAAATGTAATCATTTTGGGTTCAGCCGCAATTTTTCTTTCCATAAACTGGTTGGTCTACGTGTACGCCGTTGACTCCAATCAGGTGGTTCAAGCATCACTCGGCTATTTCATGAACCCACTTATTTCCGTCGCCATGGGCGTCATTCTTCTGAAAGAGAGCCTTCGAAAAACCCAATGGTTTGCGGTAGGAATTGCACTTGTCGCGGTCGTCGTCTTAACAATCGCGTCAGGTTCGGTGCCGTGGATTGCGCTCACACTGGGCTTCTCTTTCGCGCTTTATGGCCTGTTAAAAAAATATGCGAACTTGCCATCGCTGCAAGGCCTGGGAATTGAAACGGTAGTTCTCCTCCCACTCGCTCTGATAATTCTGGGGGTGTTCACAGCACGAGGAACCGTATCCATCGTGCTCGACGGGCCTACCATCACCTTCTTGTTGATCATGTTGGGTCCGGTCACCGCACTACCCCTGCTGGCCTTTGGAGGTGCTTCAACGCGCATTCCCCTTTCCACACTGGGGGTTCTGCAATACATCACCCCTATCTTCCAATTCCTGCTTGGCGTATTCATTTTCCAGGAAGCCATGAGCACTGGAAATTGGATTGGATTTACCCTCGTCTGGATATCCCTCGTTATATTCACGGTGGATATGTACCGAAATACCCGAACCAAAACCCACCAACTAAAAGAAACGCTGCTCGAGCCTTAGATTGTTGGAGCTTTAGCCTGTTCGTGAAACTACGTAATCACACAGGGCCATCAGGGTTTGTTTCGCCGTGATATCGGGCAAAGGCTCGAGAGTTCGGCGCGCTTCATCGGCCCAGCGCAGAGCCTCGAGCCGAGCTTCATGCAAACTTGGGTGAGCCCGCAGCAATTCAAGGGCAAGGGCGTGCTCCTGTGGGTCGGGAAGAGGCCTGGACAACAACTCACGCAGTTGAGCCCCTTCTGGGCTCAAATCGGTGAGGGCGATCAGGCCCGCCAAGGTGGGAACGCCTTCACGCAGGTCGGTGCCGGGAGTCTTTCCAGATTGCTCTGAATCTGAAGTGATATCCACGATGTCGTCGGCCAACTGAAAAGCCACGCCAATTTGTTCCCCAAAGTTTGTCAGGATGTCAATTGTTCTCTGGTCACAGCCACTGAGCATGGCACCAAAGCGACCCGAAGTTGCAATAAGTGACCCCGTTTTTTCTGACAATACTGAAATATGGTGCTTAACCGGATCCTCACCCTCACGGGGACCAACTGTTTCTTTGATCTGCCCGATACAGAGCCGCTCAAATGTCTCCGCCTGAATCCGCACCGCATCTGGTCCTAGATCGGCCAAGATCTGTGAAGCGCGCGCGAAAAGGAAATCACCGGTCAAGATTGCAACCGTGTTATCCCATCGGGCATTTGCGCTGTCGGCTCCCCGGCGCATGGTTGCCTCATCCATGACGTCGTCGTGATAGAGCGTGGCCAGGTGCGTGAGTTCAACGACTACCGCTGCTTGTTTAACACCTGGTAGCTGTGGATCTCCGAATTCTGCTGCGAGCAGCACCAAAAGCGGTCGAAAACGTTTGCCACCGGCCACTACCAGGTGGCGTGACGTCTCAGAAACGAATGGGTATTCACTCCGGGTGGATTCAAGGAGGGACTTCTCTACCTGACCAAGTCCCGCGTTAATGTGCTCGTCAAATACCGGATCGCTTGCCTCGAAAATCCGGTTCATGTGATCACGGTACTACCTGATGAAGATTCCGGCATTTGTCAAGAGGTCAATCATGGGTTGCGGGATTATTCCGAGCACCATGGTCGCCGTGACGGTAGCCGCAACCGTGATGGTGGTAAAGATTGAAGGCACCGCAACCGAGGCCGTGTTTTCATTCGGTGATGAGAAGAACATGACCACAATCACACGGACGTAGAAGAAGGCGGCAATGATGCTGGCCACGACGGCTGCGATAACCAGCCATGTGTCCCCCTCAGCTATTCCAGCCGCAAACACACTGAATTTGATCACAAAACCACTCGTCAGCGGGATACCGGCGAGTGAGAGCATGAATATCGCCATGACCGCACCCAGCATAGGAGACTTCTTGCCTAGGCCAGCCCATTTGGAGAGGTGGGTGGCCTCACCGGTTGAATCACGAACCATGGAAATAACTGCCAAGGTGCCGACGGTAACTAGCCCATAGGCGATCAAATAAAACATAACGGCCGAAATACCCGATGGACTTGCCGCGACAACACCCACCAAGATGAAACCGCTTTGGGCGATCGCCGAGTAAGCAAGCATTCGCTTAATGTCGCTTTGAGTGAGTGCGATCAGGGAACCAACGATCATGCTCAGAATTGAAACTACCCAGAGGATGATCTCCCAGTCCCATTGAATTCCCGAGAATGCGACGTATAGCAAGCGCATCATGGCGCCAAATGCGGCGACCTTGACCGTTGCGCCCATAAATGCAGTGATGGGGGTTGGTGCACCTTGGTAGACGTCGGGTGTCCATTGGTGGAATGGAACCGCACCCACTTTGAAAAGTAAACCTACGAGGAGCATTGCCATGCCGATCACGATCAGAAGGGTTTCCTCTGTGGTCGAGGCAAGTGCGTCATGGATTTTAGGCAGGGAGATCGAGCCGGCGAAGCCATAAACCAAACCTGCGCCGAAAATAAAGAAAGCGGATGAAAACGCGCCCAGCACGAAGTACTTCAGTGCTGCCTCTTGTGATAGAAGCCGCCGACGGCGGGCCATGCCAACCATGAGGTAAAGCGGCAGTGACATAACTTCAAGGGCCACGAACATGATGAGCAGGTCATTAGCGACCACGAAGGCAAGCATTCCTAGCACGGCAAAAAGGAACAGTGTCCAAATTTCAGTTTGGAAGTAGCCGCGCGCAGAATATTCGCGTTCATCAACTGATCCTGGAAGCGCGGCAGCGCTGGGAGCGAATGAATCACCCAAACTATCCAAGGAACGCTCAGCGATTAAAAATGCGCTCAGCAATGAAAGAACCAGGATTGTGCCCATAAGGACAAGCGCTGGACCATCAATTGCTACTGCTCCGCCACCGGTAATTGTGCGAATATCTCGGTTGATCACCAGAACAACAAGTGCGCCAACTAACGAAATGAACGTCAATATTATTTGGACGGTTCGGCGCACAGAGCGAGGTAAGAAGGTTTCGGTCAACACTGAGAGCAATGCAGCAATCGCGACAATGAGGATGGGCGCAATCGCTACATAGTCGATTTCCGGTGCGGTGAATGTATTCACTCGGAGCCCCCTTCATTGGATGCCGGGACACTCAAGATCGGGTACGTGACCTCCGGGTCGGTTACACCAACGGTGGTCATGAGTCGATCTACCGCCGGATTGATCACGTTGAGTAAGGGTGCTGGGAATACACCGAGCACAAGGATCAACGCGGCAATGGGGACAAGCGCGGTGATCTCTCGACCATTGAGATCTTTCATTCCTTCACACTCTGGGTTGAGTGGTCCGGTCATGCTCTTCTGGTAGACCCGCAAGACATAGGCGGCGGTGAGCACAATTCCGAGGGTAGCGATCGCACCAACCCACATGTATTGCTGGAAGGCACCAAGCAAGACCATGAACTCACCAATGAAGGAGACCATTCCGGGCAGGGCCAAGCTTGATAGGGCGGCGATCAGGAAGAAGCCTGCCAAAACTGGTGCGACCTTGTTAACTCCGCCGAATGAGGAGAGCTGCGCTGAGCCACCCCGCCGTGACATGAGGTAACCCGCCGCAATAAACAATCCGGCAGTGCTTAAACCGTGCGCAACCATGTAGATCACGGATCCGGATTGACCAATCGATGTGAAGACGAAAATTCCCAGAGTGATGATCCCGAAGTGGGACATGGACGAGTAAGCGAAGAGTCGGCGCATATCAGTCTGTTTGAGTGCCAAGAATCCGCCATAGAAGATGCCGATCACAGCAATTGCGATCACGACCGGTGCATAGAAAGTGCTGGCGGCCGGGAAAATTTCGAGGCAATAACGGATCATGCCAAAAGTTCCCACCTTGTCCAGAACGCCAATCAGCAGTACCGAGGTGCCGGGCTGGGCTTGCCCGGCGGCGTCAGGCAGCCAGGTGTGAAATGGCCAAAGGGGGGCTTTGATGGCAAAGGCAAAAAAGAATCCGAGGAACAATAACTTCTGGATATCAGGATCAATATCAAGACCGACCAAAGTGGTGAAGTCAAATGTTCCGGTTCCCGTGATCTGGGCTGAAACAACGTAGAGCCCAATTACCGCGGCCAACATAAACAGTCCACCAACCAAACTGTAAATCAGGAACTTCACAGCGGCGTAGGACCTTTGCGGACCGCCGTAGCGACCAATCATGAAGTAGACCGGAATCAACATTGCTTCAAAGAAGACATAGAACAGGAAAACATCGGTCGCGGCGAAAACACCGATCATGAGTGACTCAAGAACCAGAATTAGCGCGAAGTAGCCCTTCACGCTTCCTTGGGAATTCGAAGCTTCATTCCAGCCGCCCAAAATAACAACGGGGACCAGAGTTGCCGCTAGTGCGATCAACACTAGGGCGATTCCATCAACTCCTAATGAGAAGTTAATACCGAAGGCTGGAATCCAGGTGTAACTCTCAGCAAATTGGAAAACTTCCTGTGAATTCGCCTCGAAGTTCAGTGCCATTGCAATCACGGTGAGCAGGGTTGCCAGTGAGAACGCCAAAGCCACAATCTTGGCGAGTTTTTCATTGTGTTTGGGCAATAAAACAACAATCACACTGCCCACCAGTGGAAGCAGAGCCATTGTGGTTAACCAGGGATACGTATTCACTAGATCCTCACCAACACTAGAGCCAGAAGCACCAAAACGGCTCCACCCACCATGGACAATGCATACGATCGAATAAATCCAGATTGAGTTCGACGCATTCGACCGGAGAGACCGCCGACAATCGCTGCTGACCCGTTGACAGAACCGTCCACTATGCGCGAGTCAAACCACACGAGTGCCCTCGCCGCGTAATTGGTCGGAGCCACTACCAGTGCGTAGTTGACTGCGTCTCCGTATAGATCCTTGCGCGCTGCGCGAGTGAGCCAATTGCCCTGTGGCGCTTCAATGGGCACCTCACGTCGGGCGTAGGTGATCCAGCCGATGATTGAGCCGATAATGATAAACACCAGCGTGATCACGATATAGGCGCTAGTTGGCAAAGGCGTTGGTTCACTTTCGTAGCCAACGACCGGCTCCAACCAACTCTCAATGTCTCCCCAGAAGAGCAGAGCCATTCCGAGGAACGTTGAGCCAAGTGCCAAGATAATGAGTGGGATGGTCATGATGGCTGGTGACTCATGCGGGTGGGCGTCGCTTTCCCAACGCTTTTTGCCGAAGAAGGTCATCGCGACCATTCGGGTCATATAAAAACCGGTGATACCTGCCGCGAGTACCGCGGCTCCACCGATAAACCAACTGCGCTCGAATGCAGCGTGAATGATTTCGTCCTTGGACCAGAAGCCTGAGAATGGTGGGATTCCGATGATCGCGAGGTAACCGGCCATAAAGGTTATAAAGGTGATCACCATGACCGATCGCAGGGCACCATAACGACGCATGTTTACGTTGTCATTCATCCCGTGCATGACCGAGCCGGCTCCAAGGAAAAGCCCTGCCTTGAAAACTCCGTGGGTGAGTAAGTGGAAGATTGCAAATACGTAACCGATCGGGCCAAGTCCCACCGCGAGCATCATGTATCCGATCTGACTCATGGTGGATCCAGCGAGTGCCTTCTTAATATCGTCTTTTGCCGAACCAATAATTGCGCCCATGAAGATGGTAATCAGGGCAACGACAATGACAGCCGTAGCGGCTAATTCAGCGTTGTTGTAGATCACGTTACTTCGCGCGATCAAATACACGCCTGCCGTGACCATGGTTGCAGCGTGAATCAGTGCTGAAACAGGTGTGGGGCCTTCCATTGCGTCGAGGAGCCACGCCTGCAGTGGGAATTGGGCCGACTTGCCTGCCGCAGCGAGAAGCAGAAGGAGTCCGATCGCGGTCAGTGTCCCCTCACTTGCCTGGGTTGCGGAACCGAAGACGTCAGAGAAAGTGACGGAGCCAAATGTTACGAACATCAACATGATGGCAAGGCTCAAACCGACGTCGCCGACGCGGTTGATAATGAAAGCTTTCTTTGCTGCAGCTGCTGCCGAACGCTTGTACTGCCAGAAACCAATAAGAAGGTAACTCGCAACACCCACACCTTCCCAACCAACGTAGAGCAACAGGTAGTTGTTTGCCATTACGAGCAGCAGCATCGCAGCAACAAAAAGGTTGAGGTAACCGAAGAATTTGCGCTTATCAGGATCGTGGGCCATGTACCCCAGGGAGTAAATATGGATCAAGGAACCAACAATGGTGATGAGCAGAATGAAAACCATTGAGAGTTGATCGAGTTGAAAAGCTAAATCAACACTGAAATTGCCAATGAAAACCCACTGATAGGCGACCTGGGTAATAGTTCTTTCCTCGGTCGGTAGCCCCATCATCTCGATTAAGAGCAGGACACCTAAGACAGCTGACGCACATACGGTGAATACCCCCAGGTAGGGGCCCCACGCATTGGAGCGCCGACCGGTAAACAACAAAATTGCTGCACCCGCCAGTGGCAACGCAATGAGAAGCCACATAAGGGAGAAAAGCCCCTCTGCTGGCATAACGGTCACGTTTGGTCCTATTCCTCGGTGTTAAGTGGTCAGTTATTTGGGTTAGTACTTCAACAAATTCGGCTCGTCAATTGATGCTGACTGCCTGGTGCGGAAAACTTGAACGATGATCGCGAGACCAACAACAACTTCGGCCGCGGCAACAACCATGACAAAAAACGCGACGGTTTGACCGTCAAGATTCCCATTCATGCGGGCGAATGCCACGAAAACTAAGTTCGCGGCGTTGAGCATGAGTTCAACCGACATAAACACAATGATTGCGTTACGGCGAACGAGTACCCCAATAGCGCCAATGCTGAACAGCAGTGTTGCCAAGTAGATGTAATAAATGGGATCCATTAGTTCTGGTCCTCGCTTTCGACCAGTTCAACAACTGTTGACACAACTCGATGGTCGATGATCAACGAGTCATCACGTGACCGGACAGGTTCGGGGACGCTGTCCAGCGCCAATGAACCATCGGGCAAAATGGCTGGGGTATTTACCGCATTGTGTCGGGCGTAAACGCCTGGATTTGGTTTATTACCCGGGTGCCCCGCGCCAACCATAAAGCGAGCAACGGACAGTTCCTTCTGGGTTGCTTTTGGTCTCCATGCCTCACGATGCGTCAGGATCACAGCTCCAAGGCCTGCTGTAATCAGCAGGGCCGCCGTTGCTTGGAATGCAAAGAGGTAGTCACTAAAAATCAAATCGGCGATACCTTCAACATTGCCACCGAACTCATCATTGGCTGCAATAAGTCCAATGTCAGCCTTCCCACTTATCGCGCTTCCGATCCCACCAACAAGCAGAACGGCGAGTGCCACCCCGAACAAGATGCCAAAAAGTCTCTGCCCGCGAATGGTTTCAATCAACGAATCTGAGGAGTCAACGCCAACCACCATCAGAACAAAGAGGAACAGCATCATGACTGCACCCGTGTAAACAATGATTTGAACCATGCCGAGGAAGGGGGCTGAATTTGCAATGTAGAGAATCGCGAGGTTGATCATGACCATTGCAATGAAAAGCGCTGAATGCACGGCCTTGCGCGAGAGCACCATGCCAAGTGCGCCAACAACCGATAGGCCGCCGCAAATAATAAAGACAACGAGTTCGCCGTCAATGCTCATGCAACACCACCTTGTTCATGAACTGCTTGTTCGGGCACAACTTGATCGAGCACTGCTCCGGTGATCCTGTTGGCGTAATAATCAGTATCGGTTGTTCCTGGCACCATTTCATGGGGTGGAGCGAGCATCCCTGGCAGCATCGGTCCCAACAGATCCTGCTTTTCATAAATTAGATCGGCGCGGTTGTTATCTGCTAGTTCAAATTCATTGGTCATTGTGAGAGCTCGAGTTGGGCACGCTTCAATGCATAGCCCACAGAAAATACAGCGGGTGTAATTGATTTGGTAGACCCGGCCGTACCGCTCACCCGGCGAGTAGCGTTCTTCATCACTGTTGTCAGCGCCTTGAACAAAGATTGCATCAGCTGGACACGCCCATGCGCACAGTTCACAACCAATGCATTTCTCTAAACCGTCGGCCCAACGATTGAGTTGGTGACGTCCGTGAAAACGAGGCTTTGGTGGGTACTTACTTGCATCTTCTGGGTACTGCTCCGTCACTACCTTTTTAAAGATGGTTCCGAAGGTCACTCCAAATCCGCGAACTGCGGGTGGTAACTCAGGCATGGGGAGTCTCCTCAATTGGGGCTGAATCAATAGCCGGAGGAATCACTTGACCCGCTACCGCTTGTGCAGCGAGAACCCGTCGCGGGGTGTAAGCAAGAACCTGTCCCGGCATCGGTGGAACTGGGTGGCCACCGGCCATGGCGTCAAATGGAACACTGAGAGCCTGCTCGAACTCGGCCTCGATGACCGCCTGCTTGCGATCAGAACGAATCTGCAGAAGCCAGGATCCGATTAATAGCAAAGCGATGACTACAGCACCGGCGATGAGTAATTGCTGGTTACTGAAAGCGAAGTCGTCACGGAAAACGCGGGCTGTTGCGACGATGAAAATCCACCCCAGGGATGCAGGAATCAAGACCTTCCATCCGAATTTCATGAACTGGTCATAGCGCAACCGTGGAAGTGTGGCACGAAGCCAAATGAACATGAAGATAAACAATTGGACTTTGAGCAGCCACCAAAGAATTGGCCACCAGCCAACATTTGCGGAATCCCACAATGAAATGGGCCATGGAGCAAGCCAACCACCCAGGAAAAGTGTGGCTGCGAGCGCGGAGACCGTGACCATGTTGATGTACTCAGCCAGGAAGAACATGGCGAACTTGAGTGATGAATATTCGGTGTGGAATCCACCAACCAGTTCACCCTCTGCTTCAGGAAGGTCAAAGGGTGCGCGGTTAGTTTCGCCCACCATGGATGTGACATAGATTAAAAATGAGGGCAACAAAATCACGGCAAACCAGATTGGTTGCTGTTTTGCGATGATCTCCGAAGTTGACATGGAACCAGCAAAAAGGAACACCGCCACGAATGACAGACCCATTGCGATTTCATAGGAAATGACTTGAGCGGTCGACCGTAGTCCACCGAGGAGCGGGTAGGTCGAACCGGAGGACCACCCGGCCAAAACCAAGCCGTAAACACCAACCGAAGCTATAGCCAAGACGTACAGCACCGAGACCGGGAAGTCTGTCAATTGCAGTGGTGTTTCAACACCGAAAATTGAGACGGTTGGACCAAACGGGATTACGGCAAAAGCCAAGAAAGCTGCCGTGGCCGAGATAACCGGTGCAATCCAGTACACGGCAACGTGCGCCGATTTAGGAATAATTTCCTCTTTGAAAGCAAGTTTGAAACCGTCCATGAGGGACTGCAATAAACCAGCAGGACCAACCCGGTTCGGACCGATTCGGTTTTGCATGCGGGAAACAACCCGACGCTCCCACCAAATGGTGAACAAAGTTAATACAACCAACATTCCAAAAATGGCAACAGCCTTAAGAATTACCATCCACCAGGGGTCAGTTCCAAAAAAACCGAATGAAGAACCACTCATGCGGCACCTCCCTGAACGCTCACTACGTCACCGTAGCCGCAACCAAGTTGGGCATATATATGCGAATCCGGTGAGTTCATGGGGAGCCACACACTGTCATGTGATACCTCAGCGACCTGCGCCGGCAAGGTAATTGAGCCTTTTGGTCCGGTGACCGTGATCAACTCAGGCGCTCCCAACCGCTCAAACATTTCGGCATTAATTAAAGCAACCGATGGGCGTGCTGTTGCCGCCAAGTGTGGTTCGCCTTCTTGCATAACACCAGAGTCAATGAGCAGTCGCCATGTCGCCAATGTTGTTCCAACAGGGGCGGAAATCTCGCGTTTGTTCACAGCGGCTCGCGAACCCGACCATGACTTAAGTGAACTTAGCTCCTTGCGTAATACGCGAGTATCTCCACTTAGTTGGACGTCCATTGCGCTCGCCAACATTGAAAGAACCCCTGCATCAGTGAGTGTGAGGGCCTCCCGGAACGCGGCACTAAACGGCTTGCTTCGCCCTTCCCAGTTCATAAAGGATCCGGATTTTTCGGTGACAACCGCCACAGGGAATACAACACTTGCCCGCTGCGTGATCTCCGAATGGTGATTCTCTAAAGCCACAACAAAATCAGCTTGGTCAATTCCAGCAAGTAGCTCAGTGCCGTTGGGTAGATCGGAAGGATCCACACCGGCTGTTATGACTGCATTAATTGATCCCTGCGCAATTGCCGTAACTAATTCGGTTCCGGTAAGTCCAACGCTTGGCAAAGAATCAGCATCGATGTTCCACACCTGCGCAACTTCAGCGCGAGCGGTGGAGTCAGAAATTGGTCGACCCCCGGGGAGTAGACCGGCAAGTGCGCCAGCATCGAGGGCACCCCGCTCACCTGCACGCCGAGGCACCCAAGCGATACGCGCACCAGTTTGTGAACCCAATTCTGAAACTGCACTAAGCACACCTGGGCTGGACGCTGCTCGCTCTCCGACGAAAATAATCGAATTGCTATCAAGTGTGCTGATTACTCCGGCATCAAGGCCAGTGATGGCCTGTGCTTCAGAACCAGCATTTGCTTTGATCCAGTTTGCCGAAAGTTTTTCACTTCCCAATGAATAAAGCGGCCCGACGGTGTGAACCTTTAAGCCTCTTTTAACACCCTTGCGCAAGCGCAGGAACAAAATTGGTGATTCATCTTCTGGCTCAAAGTCGACCAGCAGTACCTGTGAAGCAGTTTCGACATCACTGTAGGTGACATCTATCTTCGTGCCTGCAACATGCGCTGCTAGGAACTCTGCTTCCTCGGTTGAGCTGGCCCGTGCCCTGAAATCAAGATTGTCACTACCCAGGACAAGTCGGGCAAACTTCGAATAAGCGTAAGCATCTTCAACGGTTGCTCTTCCACCAACAAGAACCGCAGATGCTCCCGCAGCAGCAAGTCCCGCAGCAGCAAAGTGCATGGCTTCTGGCCACGATGCCGAGCGAAGTTCCCCATTCTCACGGATGAGTGGTGACTCAATACGACCATTTGCCAGGTAAGCAAATGCGAATCGACCCTTGTCGCAACTCCACTCTTCATTGACTTCTGGGTCATCCCATGCCAGGCGACGGGTGACGGTTCCGCGGCGATAGTCAGTACGAAGTGAGCACCCTGACGCACAGTGTTCGCAGGTCGTGGGTACCGAAACTAGATCGAAGGGCCGTGAACGGAAACGGTATGACGAGCTGGTGAGAGCCCCAACCGGACAAATCTGCACAACGTTTCCGGAGAAATATGACTCAAATGGTTCATCATTTGCGACACCCACCTGTTGCTGGGCACCGCGCTCCAGCAACTCCAGTGACGCATCTCCGGCGATTTCTTCGGCGAATCGCGTACAGCGCGCACATGAAACACAACGCTCACGATCCAGGAGCACCTGTGCATTGACGTTAATCGGTTTCGGGAAGGTGCGTTTTTCACCCTCAAAGCGCGATTCTGCCCGACCAACACTCATGGCTTGGTTTTGCAAAGGGCACTCGCCACCTTTGTCACACACCGGGCAATCGAGTGGGTGATTAACGAGCAGAAATTCCATGACGCCCTCTTGGGCAATCCGCGCCATTTCTGAGGAGCGCTGGGTCCGAACATTCATTCCGTCAGAGAGCACCTGGGCGCAAGCCGGTTGAGGCTTGGGAACTCCGTCAATCTCAATGAGACAGGCGCGGCAGGCGGCAACCGGTGTAAGCAGTGGGTGATCACAAAAGCGAGGAATCTCAATACCAATTTGTTCTGCAGCACGGATTACAAGTGTTCCTTTGGGAACTTCCATTTCAATGCCATCAATAACTACATTGACCGTGTCCGTTTTTTCGGTTTGGTTCGTAATGGTCATTAGGCGCGCGCTCCTGCAAACACGTATGAAGCAACTGGGTCAAACTGTGCATCGGCGCTGGTGTGAGTTGCAGCTGTAAATTCATCACTGAAGTATTTGATCGCAGCGGGATACGGGGTTGCAGCGGCGTCACCGAGTGCACAGAACGAACGCCCAGCAATTTGCCCACACAGGGTGTTCAGGGTTTCCATCTCGACAGCGGTTCCGTGACCGTGCTCAAATTTTTCCAGCACTCCCGTGATCCAGTACGTGCCCTCGCGGCACGGTGTGCACTTACCGCAGGACTCATGCTTATAAAACTCAAGCCAGCGAGTTACAGCTTTCACAACTGACACCGTTTGGTCAAAGATCATGGGGGTACCCGTGCCCAACATGGACCCAGCCTCGGCCATAGCTTCATAGGTCAAGGGAAGGTCGAGGTGTTCTGCTGTCAACATGGGAACACTGGATCCACCGGGAAGCCAGAACTTGAGTTCGGCGCCCGGACGCATGCCACCGGCATAGTCGAGAAGTTCGCGCATAGTGATTCCCAATGGAGCTTCGTAGATTCCTGGTCGTTGTACGTGACCCGAAACAGCGAACACTTTGAATCCAGGGGACTTTTCAGTTCCAAACTGGCGGAACCATTCAACACCGCGGTCAACTATGTATGGGATATTTGCAATCGTCTCGACGTTATTAATCACTGTCGGTGATGCATATAGTCCGGCAACGGCGGGGAATGGCGGCTTCAAGCGAGGCTGTCCGCGGTAGCCTTCAAGCGAATCAAGGAGCGCTGTTTCTTCGCCGCAAATATAGGCACCGGCGCCAGCGTGAACGGTGACTTCGAGGTCAAACCCTGACCCCAGAATGTTTTTCCCGATGAGACCGGCAGCGCGCGCTTGCTTAACCGCAAAAGCGACCTTGCGAATCGCGGCAGGCACCTCACCGCGAATATAAATGAAAGCGTGGTTCGCCCGAATAGCGAATGAAGTGATGATCACACCTTCAATCAATGCATGCGGGTTCGCCATCATGATTGGAATGTCTTTACATGCGCCCGGCTCAGATTCGTCAGCATTAACCACTAAGTAATGTGGCTTGCCGTCATTTTGTGGAACAAATGACCATTTCAATCCGGTCGGGAAACCCGCTCCCCCGCGTCCACGAAGCCCACTATCCTTTACGGTTGCAATAATCGCATCGGGGTCGGACTTGAGCGCTTTTGCAAGCGCCTCGTAACCACCATGACTTTTGTAACCGTCAAGTGTGTACAGCTCCGGGTCGTCCCAATGCTCAGTAATTACCGGTGTCAGTTTCATTATTGCTGCGCTCCAGACTTTGCAATTTTTAGACCAGCAAGCATTTTTTCGTCGACGCAATTTCCAATAGTTGCGAGATCATCTTCCGCCATCGCGAGTGTGTGCTCAGTTGCTTGAAAATCACGAATCATCGGGCCTCGGGTTGACCAGACTTCTTCGCCGGCAGCAAGTTTGTCAATAACGTCAACGGCGCTTTGCGGAGTTACGTCGTCCATGAATTCCCAGTCAACTGTCATTACCGGTGCATGGGTGCAGGCAGCCTGACATTCGATTCGCTCTAGCCAAAAGTTGCCGTCAGCCGAAGGCCCGTTGTGTGTTGCACCAAGTCGCTCAGCAACGCGTTCGTAGACGGCATCGCCTCCGAGTAATCCACACAATGTATTGATACAAACACCGATGTGATGTTTTCCGACTGGACTGTGCTTGTACATGGTGTAAAACGTTGCCACCGCTGTAACCTCGGCCTGGGTGATCTCAAGTTCTTGGGCGCAAGCCGCAATACCTTCGGTGGTAACTTCATCTTGTTCTGCTTGCACGAGGTGCAACATGGGCAATAGCGCAGAACGTGAATTCGGGTAACGACCGGCGAGTTCCCGCATTTTGATACGAGTTGATTCAGTTATCACGTTGGGTTTATCTTTCTGTGACATTTAGCGATCCACCCCACCCATTACGGGATCGATGCTGGCAACCGCTGCAATCACGTCGGCGATCATGGAACCCTCGCTCATGGCGGCAACGGCTTGCAAGTTATTAAATGATGGATCCCGGAAGTGAACTCGGTACGGCCTGGTTCCACCGGTGCTCACAACGTGTGCGCCCAATTCACCCCGTGGTGATTCAATCGGTACATATGCCTGTCCAGCAGGGACACTAAAACCTTCAGTCACCAACTTGAAGTGGTGAATGAGTGCCTCCATCGACTCACTCATAATTTTTTGAATGTGCGCGGGCGAATTACCTTGCCCGTCACCACCGATGGAAAGTTGTGATGGCCAAGCAATTTTCTTATCTGCAATCATGATCGGCCCTGGCACCAAACGATCTAGACACTGATCAACAATATTGAGTGACTCGTGCATTTCAGCAATTCGAATTAAGAACCGGCCGTAAGCGTCAGAAGTGTTCTGGGTGGGAACTTCAAAATCATAGTTTTCATATCCGCAATATGGGGCACTCTTGCGCAGGTCGTGTGGCAAGCCGGTTGCTCGCAAAACCGGACCGGTGACGCCAAGTGCCATGCACCCTGTGAGGTCGAGGTAGCCGACGCCCACTGTCCGTCCCATCCAGATCGAATTGTCTACCAATAGATCTGAGGTGTCCTTTAATCGTTTACGCAGGAGAACAACGGTTTCTCTGATTTTTTCCTCGGCGCCATTTGGTAAATCGATGGCCACTCCACCTGGACGGATGTAGGCGCTGTTCATACGCAATCCAGAGACCATCTCGAAAATGTCAAGGACAAGCTCACGCTCACGGAAACCAAAAATCATGGCGGTGAGGGCCCCAAGTTCCATGCCACCGGTTGCAAGTGCCACCAAGTGTGAGGAAACACGGTTCAGTTCCATCATCATGACTCGGATTACGTTGGCGCGCTCAGGAATTTGGTCCTCAATACCCAGTAGTCGCTCAACTGAAAGGCAGTAGGCCGTTTCATTAAACATCGGCGCCAAGTAATCCATGCGCGTTACATAGGTGACGCCCTGAACCCAGGTACGAAACTCCATGTTCTTCTCAATTCCCGTGTGCAGGAATCCGATACCGCAACGAGCTTCGACAACAGTTTCGCCTTCAAGTTCCAAAATCATGCGGAGCACGCCATGTGTCGACGGATGCTGCGGTCCCATGTTGACGACGATTCGCTCGTTTTCGCCTTCAGGCGCGGCAGCGATGGAATCCCAGTCACCTCCGCCAAGGTTGTAGACGGTTCCTTCGGTGGTGTCATAAGAACCCGAGAAAGGATCAACGTTTGTATAGTCGGTGGTAGTCATTAGTTGTACGACCTCCGGTGATCTGGTGAGGGGATACTTGCACCCTTGTATTCAACGGGGATACCGCCAAGTGGATAGTCCTTGCGCTGGGGGTGACCTACCCAGTCATCAGGCATTTGAATGCGTGTCAGGGCTGGGTGACCATCGAAAATAATTCCGAAAAAGTCCCATGTCTCGCGCTCATGCCAATCCGCGGACGGGTACGTGTCGACAAGTGAAGGAAGGTGGCGGTTGGAGTCAGGAATTGTGACCTCAACCCGAATGCGACGGTTGTGGGTAATTGAGAGCAAGCTGTAAACAATGTGCAATTCCCGATCAATGTCTTCGGGGAAATGAACTCCACTAACACTCGTGCACATCTCAAATCGAAGTGCCGGTTCATCCCTACATTCAGTCATGAATGCAATTAGATGCTCAGGCTTCACATAAAAAGTCATTTCTCCACGATCGATAACGATCTTGTCAACCGCTCCGCTTACACCGGCGTCCAAAAGAGAAAGTGCAAGCTCTTCCGCAACCTCGTCGAACCATCCGCCAAAGGGAGGCAATGAGGCGCCCGGCATGACAATTGGGGAGACCAAGCCGCCGAAACCACTTGTGTCCCCGGAACCTGCCGCACCGAATGCGCCTTTACGAACACCGACGAGGTCGATTTCGGAGATGCCCGCGGGCACGACCGGAAGTTCGCTCATCGCAGCAGCCCCTTCATTTCCATTACCGAAGGTGCGGCAAGAGCAAGCTGCTCCTGCTCCACAATTTGCCTCTTGCGATTCACGCCCAACTTCATGTCTTGAATTTCGTCATGGATTTTCAAAATCGCGTCGATCAGCATTTCGGGCCGCGGTGGGCACCCAGGTAGATAGACGTCAACGGGAACCACGTGGTCCACACCTTGAACAACGGCGTAGTTGTTGAACATTCCGCCGCTTGAGGAACACACGCCCATGGCGAGCACCCATTTGGGGTTGGGCATTTGGTCATAGATTTGTCGCAAAACGGGTGCCATTTTTTGACTTACCCGGCCAGCGACGATCATGAGGTCTGCTTGACGTGGTGAGGCGCGGAAAACTTCCATGCCGAATCGGGCAATGTCATATCGGGGTCCGCCCGTAGCCATCATTTCAATTGCGCAACATGCCAAACCGAAAGTGGCCGGCCACAGTGAACCTTTACGTGCGTAACCGGCTACCTGCTCCACCGTGGTGAGAAGTATTCCCGAGGGCAACTTTTCTTCAAGACCCATTAATCCCACTCCAATCCGCCGCGGCGCCATTCAAATGCATAGGGCAAACATAAATTTATCAGGAAAAGGAAAATTGCGATTAGGCCAAATGCGCCAAGGGCATCGGCGGAAACTGCCCAGGGGTATAAGAAAACGAGTTCAATGTCAAAGATGATGAACATCATGGCCGTGAGGTAGAACTTCACAGGAAAACGCCCGCCACCCATTGGTTGTGGTGTTGGTTCGATTCCGCACTCGTATGCCGCGTATTTCGCCCGGTTGTAGCGCTTTGGTCCCGTGAAGCTAGCGATGACAATGGAGAAGACCGCGAAGCCAAAAGCCAAGATTCCCAGCACCAAAATCGGTGTGTAGACGTTCACGCGCGACCTTTCATGCTCTACGACTTAAACGGTTACTTTCTTAACTGTGTCGAGTTATATTGCGCGATTGTGAAATTCTTCACTATCGAATGAAGCATAGCGGCTAAACCTATTGAGCGACCGCCCGGTGGATACTCACGATTCCCCCGGTGAAATTGCGCCATTGAACCCCCTGCCAGCCGGCCTCGGTAATGTCTGCTGCCAATTCTTTTTGCGTAGGCCAAGCACGAATTGATTCCGCCAAATAACGATATGCATCGGGATTTGATGACACCCGATCCGAGAGTGCGGGTAACGCGGCCATCAGGTACTCGGTATAGACCTTGCGCAGAGGTGCGAACGTGGGATGGGAAAACTCACAGATTACGAGAATCCCGCCGGGTTTAGTGACCCGCCGAAATTCCTCTAACGCCACCATCCGATCCGCGACATTACGAAGTCCGAAAGAAATGGTGAGCCGGTCGAAAGTTGAGTCAGCGAATGGGAGCGCTAAGGCATCGGCAGCAACGAAAGGGATGCTGGGGTTTCGGACTTTGCCCACCTCCAGCATTCCGAGTGAAAAGTCCGCGGCGATGACCTTTGCTCCCGTGGCGGTAAACGCTGCGGTAGAAGTGCCGGTTCCCGCCGCAATGTCAAGAACGAGTTGCCCAGGTTCTAGTTTGAGGGCTTTTCGGACTTCGCTGCGCCACCGACGGGTCTGCCCAAGGGCCAAAATGTCATTGGTCACGTCGTATTTTGCAGCTACGGCATCAAACATTGCCGCTACTTCGGCTGGGTCCTTATCCAAATTCGCCCTCGGCACCCTCCTAGTCTGTCAGAGATCACACTAAGTGCGAACTTCAGTTCCAAGTGGTCGAAACAACAACCTGGCCCTAGGCTGCATGAGTGAGCGTGATTGAGCAGTCGGGTGCGCTACCCGATCAGGAACACTTAACTTTTCGTACGCGAGCTCTTGATCATGATGTCGATCTGTTACAACATTTGCCCGTCGAGAACCCATTGGCGTGGGTTCGCCGTGGTGAAGGGCTCATCGGTTGGGGGGTGGCCGCCCGCTTACAGGTTCGCGGTGACGAAACCTTTTCCCGCACTCAACGTTGGTGGAATCGACTTCTTACCAACGCCCATGTTGAAGACACGGTAAGCCTGCCCGGCACCGGCCCTGTTGCTTTTGCTTCATTCGCTTTCGACCTGAACAATCTCTCTGAAGTTGTCGTTCCCAGCGTTGTCGTAGGTAAACGTGGTGGACAAACCTGGATGACAACAATCGGCTCAGCCAGCACCGCCCTACCTCCCGTTCCCGTTCCGGTGGGACCAGATGCAGTTCGTTGGGCTGAAGGCAGCGTTCAGCCATGGGAGTGGGAAGAGTCCGTTGCCAGGGCTGTCAACCGAATCGCTGCGGGTGAACTAGACAAAGTGGTTCTGGCGCGAGATTTAATTGCGCACATTGATGGGACTCTCGATGTTCGGTTCCTGGTCAACGCGTTGGCAAAGGCTTACCCCACCTGTTGGACATTTGTTGTTGAGGACCTTTTTGGCGCAACCCCCGAGTTGCTTGTTCGACGAACTGGTGGACTGGTTACAAGTCGGGTTTTGGCCGGAACCGTAAGGCGCCAAGGGGATAAGGGAACTGATGCAGACCTGGCATCTGATCTCATGAAGAGTCAAAAAGACTTGGCTGAGCACGCTTATGCAGTCAATTCAGTTGCAAAAGCGCTGGCCACGCACTGTACAGATCTCGATGTCCCCGAGCAGCCGCGTGTTCTTGAACTCGCAAACGTTCAACACCTTGCAACCGATGTTACGGGTCAACTTGCAAACGAGGCGCCCATCTTGTCCCTCGTCGCATCGCTGCACCCAACTGCTGCGGTGTGTGGAACCCCAACCGAGCGGGCCAGAGTGGTGATTTCCGAGCTCGAAGGAATGAACCGCGGTCGCTATGCCGGTCCGGTTGGTTGGTTCGATCAACGCGGTGACGGTGAATTCGGCATTGCACTTCGGTGTGCCAAAATCGATCGTGAGGCTCAGACCGTTCGTTCATTTGCCGGATGTGGGATCGTTGCTGGGTCAATCCCTGAATTAGAGTTTGCTGAATCAGCAGCCAAACTCGCTCCAGTGCGTGATGCACTCGAGAGCGATTAGCCAATCAAATTCACCACGAGCACCTATCTCAGCTCCCCGAGAGTGCTTCATGAACCGCTTGGGCAATATGCACAAGAATTTCACTTTCCCGGACACGGTTAACACTCGTCGCGGTGATTACATGTAAACCACCATCAATCGCAACGTCTAAGGCTTCGGCCAATTCGTCTTCGTTCGTGACGGTGAGCGCATTTGCCCGAAGCGAAGTCGCGACAAGGGTCGGGTCAATGTCCAGTGGGACACCAAACACTTGATCGAAATGCTGTGCATACTGCGGGGCACCTTGTTCCAAAGTTGAGAAAATTCCGCCACCGTTGTTGTCAATCACAACTACTACAAGGTTCATTTTGGGTTCAGTTGGTGGGATCAAAAGTGCATTCGAGTCATAGAGAAAAGTTTGATCTCCCACTAAGGCAACAACGCAGCCATCACCTGCGGCAGTTGCACTGATCGCTATTCCTGTTGCGGTGGAAACACAGCCATCGATCCCTGAAACCCCACGATTTCCTAAAACAGCGGAATCTGTGACAGTGGTTGCCGCAAATGATGCAACATGTCGAACAGCTGAGGAGGCACCCAAGAAAAGTGTTCCTGCTTCAGGCAATAGGCGAGTTACAACCCGGGCTATCTGCATCCCGGTGAGTTCATCAGGATTGAGTACCGTTTCAATCGCAGCGGCCGCCAAGATATCGGCTCTCTGCCACTCTTCAAGCCATTCCCCGTCAACTTCACACTCTTGTGGGGGCAGTGGAACTGCAGCGATCACCAAGTCGGCGCTTCGAGTTGGGTCGGCGAATTGCGCATGGCTGTCAACCGCAATGTGAATCCCTGCCGACTCGATGAGTTTGAGAACACCTCGGGACAGGCCCACCTTGCCAATTGTCAATACCAATTCCGGAACATGAGTTTCGCGAAAGGAAGAATCCTCAGCCAGCAGGTGGCCATGGGAGAGGGCGAGATCTGCCCGGCTCAGATTTGCGCTGGGTTCCGCAATTATTGGCCAACCAATGAAATCACTGAGTTCGTCAATCATGTCAATGAAGTCCGAATCGTTGTGATCACCCACCACGATCAACCCGCGAGCAGGGACCACTCCGTCTTCGTCGAGGAAAGTCATAATTTCATCAAGGGGTGAGCTCACGGCGGCGAGTAAGCGAGCATCGGCAACCCAGGGGCGCCCATCCGGGCGTCCCTCCAAGTCTTCACTCCAGATTCCGTCAGATTCACCCACGAGTGGCGCGGAAAAAGGAATATTCAGATGCACCGGACCAGGACTCACCGAGTCCGTTGCAATTCCCACGGCCCGCGAAATTTCTGAGCGCCAGTACTTCACTTGACCCTCTGCCGTTGTTGCGGTTGCCAGATCCACACTGGATCGAACGTGTGGACCGAATATTGCCATCTGCGAAATAGTTTGATTCGCTCCAATGCCACGCAATTGCGGGGGACGATCCGCGGTCAACAACAACATGGGTACATATGAATGGTCTGCCTCGACCACGGCGGGCAACAAGTTAGCGACCGCGCTCCCCGACGTTGTTACGACGGCAGCTGGGATTCCGGTTGCCTTACCTATACCCAATGCAACAAATGCAGCAACTCTCTCGTCAAGCCGAACGTGCAAACGAAGTTCGAGTCGAGCATGTGCGCCAGCAAGTTCCAATGCGAGGGGCGCGCTTCGAGAGCCGGGGGAAAGCACCACGTCGGTGATGCCGCATCGAATCAGTTCGTCGACCATTACTTTGGCTTGGGCGACCGAGGGCTCCATGTCCCTAGCCTTGCACACTCTGCTCGGGCACACCAAAGGAAGCGAGCACAGCAACAGGGATCAGAGCCCAAGCACGAGCGATCCGCTGCTCCCACAGTTCCTTCCGGTCAAGCGGTAGCGCACACTCAATCAAATTTTCCGAACTTGGCTCGAAGCGCTTAACCGAAATACGACCAAGGTGGGGAACTGTTGGTTCGTTCGTGAGATCCGTTGCCAAGAGCATTCCGGTGCCGAGTCCGGCAACTTCGTCGGGAGCAAATGTGTGCGCCGCTAAAAGCGAGGCACTCAGACCGACACCAGATTCAAGGGCACCACTTATTCGAATTGGAACATCCAACTTTGGGATCAATTCTTCAATTGCATTAATTCCACCGAGCGGTGAAACTTTAATAATTGCCAGATCAGCAAAATCGCTTATCTGATATTGGCCATCAATGCGAATACTTTCATCTAGGGCAATAGGAACATTTATTTTTCGATGAAGCTCTCGTATTTCCTGCACCGATTGACACGGTTGTTCAATGTATTCAATGGGGGCACTGTCCAATTCGGATAAAGTCTCCCATGCTTGTGAAACACTCCACCGTCCATTCGCGTCGAGACGAATTCGCACATCAGCCAGCTTCTCTGCCTCCCGAAAGGCTTGCAGCACGGAATCGACTCGTTTCACATCGTTACCTATATCAAGCCCTACTTTGATCTTGACGGTATTGCATCCGAATTGCTCCAGCGCTCGAATGCTTGCCAGATAAGGGTCCTCGTTGTCACCGATGATTGCATTGACACCGACACTCGCATTTTTCGGATAATCAAAAGGAACAAAAGCTGATTCCAAGGCCGCCCGCAACCACAGAGAATCTTGATGGGGTGTGTAGTTAGGAAATGGGCTGAATTCACCCCAGCCAGCGGGCCCTTGGAACACAACTCCCTCACGTGTCGTTAGGCCCCGAAATTTTTCCCGCAGAGTCAGCGAAAAGAAATCTAGTTTGGGGAGAGCGGAAGCCACTGCTTTTATGGCCGTTTAGGGAAGCGACCGAAGTTGGGTTGGCGTTTTTCCTTGAAGGCGTTACGGCCCTCTTGGGCTTCCTCTGTCATGTAGAACAGCAAGGTCGAATCCCCCGCTAATTGTTGAATGCCGGCAAGGCCGTCGTCGACTGCATTGTGTGAGGCTTTAAGCATGCGAAGTGCCAGTGGTGACATGGTCAGAATCTTGGCTGCGAGATCGCAGGTGGCAATTTCCAGGTCCGCAATGGGAACGACTTCATTAACTAAACCCCAGTCATAAGCTTGTTCAGCACCATATTGATTACACGTGTACCAAACTTCACGCGATCGCTTCTGCCCGACAATTCTTGCGAGCAACCCTGAGCCGTATCCCCCATCAAATGATCCGACCTGCGGGCCTGTTTGACCAAAGCGTGCATTGTCAGCGGCAACCGTGAGATCGCACACCACGTTTAGAACGTTGCCGCCACCGATTGAAAACCCAGCCACCATCGCAATTACTGGCTTTGGTAAACGCCGAATCTGGACCTGCAGATCCAGAACGTTCAAACGCCCAATTCCCTTTTGAGCAACCTCGTCGCTGCCGATGTATCCGTCATCGCCACGAATAACTTGATCTCCGCCCGAGCAAAATGCAAGATCACCTTGGCCGGTCAAAATAATGACGCCAATCCGATCATCGTCGCGTGCGGCGTTGAATGCATCACTTAACTCAAACAGGGTTTGGGGCCTGAATGCATTCCGCTTCTCGGGACGACAAATCGTAATTTTTGCGATGCCCTGATATGCACCGGTGCCAACACCGTAGGTGATATCGGTGAAATCCCCAAAGGATTCCCAATCACAGGCGGGCTTACTGGAAGAATGGGATGGATCTGTCCAAACCGGTGAATCTGATGGGGCAACCGGTGGCAATTCATAACGTTTACGAGTGTCCATGCACTGAGATTACCGGCACCTTCTAGTCTCGCATCGTGGCCGACTCAAATAATCGCGAAATTGAGCTAACCGAGATTGCTCCAGGCAGCTCGGGTGTAACTCGAGCATTTCATGCTCTCACCTCGGCCCTTGGTAGCAATCGGGTCTTTGCACCAATTCCCCAACAAAGCCGCCACTACTCGCAACACCAAATCAACGCTACCCGCGCGGCCATCAACCCGAGTGCCCCCTGTCAAGAGCAAACGGTCGCGATTGTGACAACTTCTGGATCTACCGGAAATCCCCGAGGAGTCGAACTCAGCGCGGCCCAATTGGGCGCCATGAATGATTTCATAAACTCAGGTGCGGTGATCGGAGCCACTCTTGATGCACCCCCTCGCTGGATTTGCGCATTGCCCGTCACTTCAATCGCTGGAATTAATGTCCTCTCGCGCTCGATTGCTGCGGGGACCGTTCCGGTCGCCCTAGAAAGTGTTGCCGGTGGCTCAATTTTTGATCCTGACGAATTCTCCGACGTAGTCGCACGACTCACAGAAGATCCAATCTTTGTTTCACTCGTTCCCACCCAGTTGAGACGATTACTGAACTCGCAGCGCGGAGCTCAGGCATTGAGCCAGTGCGCGGCCATTTTGATTGGAGGCGGTCCCACTCCCACCAACGATTTCCTTCAAGCCCAAGACCTCGGCCTCAACATCACGTACACGTATGGCATGACCGAAAGTGCCGGCGGGTGTTTTTTCAGCGGAGTAGCTGGGCCTGATACTCGCTACGTTCTCGATCCCGATAACTCTCGAATCACCCTACAAGGACCGAGCATTGCCTTGGGTTATCGACCAACCGAGACAACGGCATTCATGCCATTCAGCGGCTCATTTACCACTGATGATTACGCAAGGGTGGATTCACTTGGCAAATTGGAGATCCTTGGCAGACTTGACGACATTGTGTTAATCAACGGTGTGAATGTCTCTCGAATGGCGATTTACAACATCATCGAGAATTATTCGGTTATACAAAGTTGCTTTGTGCTTCCCAATCTGACCGCGCTGGTAGTCCTGGTAGACACTGAATCAACTGAATTTGACGTCATTTCTGCTGAGATTCGTGCCCAAATCGCTTTACAGTTGGGATCCATCGCGATCCCAACTTTTCGTGTCGTAACGAAACTGCCAACACTGCCTAATGGCAAACTCGATCAGTTGACAATCACCAACCTCTACGGTTGACCCATGGCAACCACAAGCGAATGGATTCAAGGCGCGAGACCGCGGACCTTTCCCGCTGCACTTGCACCCGTTTTAGTCGGAACCGGAATTGCACAGCATTTTGATTCGCTCAACATCGTTCGAGCTCTTTTAGCTCTTGTAGTTGCACTTGCATTGCAAGCCGGAGTGAATTTCGCAAATGACTACAGCGACGGAATTCGCGGTACTGACCGAGTGCGTGTTGGCCCAGTTCGACTTGTGGGACAGGGTTTGGCCAAACCTCACCTGGTTAAGCGCGCAGCATTTTTCATGTTTGCGATAGCCATGGCTAGCGGATTCACTCTGGTACTCCTCACCCAAGCATGGTGGCTACTCATTGTCGGTGCGGCAAGCATCGCAGCCGCTTGGTTTTACACGGGTGGATCGCGACCATACGGCTACGCGGGTTTTGGTGAAGTCTTTGTTTTCATCTTCTTTGGAATCGTTCCCGTAATGGGGACAGCGTATGTGCAAACTCTCGAACTCACATGGGGCGCTTTCATCGCATCAATTGGCGTCGGCGCACTCGCGTGTTCAATTTTGATCACAAACAATTTGCGCGACATTCCTGGGGACACGGAACACGGGAAACGGACTATCGCCGTCCTGATAGGCGATCAGCGAACCCGCACCCTTTACATCTTTTCCATCATTTCTGCTTTTGCAGTTCCAGCAGTTCTGGTGATTCCATTTGGCCCGTGGGCCTTACTCGGTTACGGGGCGATCCCTTGGGCTTTCCAGCCGGTCGCTTTAGTTCGACGGGGTGCCCGCGGGCCGGCCCTGATCCCCGTCCTCAAGGCCACCGGAATCGTCTTGTTGGTTTACGGAATCCTCTTGGGCTTTGGGCTCAGCATCTAAATAGTCCTCTTTCGCTGCCGAAGCATCGATGCGCTCATTGAGCTTACGAAAGAAGCCAAATACTGATTCACTCATGGCATCTCGTTGCTTGCTCAGGAAAATAATGCTGAAAACTGCCGAGATCAGAAGCGCCAACGCTATTGCAAGTAGCCCTCGGATCGGCGTGAAGAACTGGATGGCGAGCCACACTAAAACCACTAAGGCAAGCCGGATCGTGGTATAGCTCAACCAGGCAATCGACTTGTTGTTCACCCCGCCCACGCTACCCCGACGCAGATCGAGTTCATGGCGTACCCTTAGGTTTCACGCGCTGTAGTTCGCAGTTCAGTAGAGGAGGGTCATGATCAGGGTAGCGGGAGTTCTCCTGGCACTTGCTTTCTATATTTACTCGATCATTGACGTCCTTCGCAGCCCAAAGAGTCAGGTACGCACGCTTCCTAAATACGTCTGGTTGGTTATCGTTCTTGTGCTTCCAATTCTTGGGGGTGCATTTTGGTTGCTTTTAGGCAGAACCCGACCTGCGGGTGGAGTGAACAGGAAAAAATCAGGTCCGAGCGCCCCCGACGACGATCCAAAATTTCTGCGCAAACTCGACGACGATGTCTGGGTGGACAAAATGCGGAAGCGGCGCGAACAAAACCCTTAACGCACAAACCCCTTCGAGGACGCCCTTACACGCCTGCGTAACTGTGCAAACTGTTAATGAAGATATTCACGCCAAAGTAGTTAATCAAGAACGATATCCACCCCACAATGGCAATCACAGAAGCCTTCTGGTGTTTCCAACCTGCTGTTGATCGCGCGTGCAGATACGCAGCGAAGATTACCCAAGTAATGAAGGCCCAGGTCTCCTTTGGATCCCAACCCCAGTAACGACCCCAAGCGTTCTCTGCCCAAATCGCACCGGCAACAACCGCAAATGTCCAGATGGGAAATGAAAAAGCAATAATCTTGTGGGTGAGCCCCTCAAGCTTTTCTCGGGATGGAAGCTGTGTAAACCAACCCCTGCCAGAAATCAGAGACAATCCGGCGGTTGCTGCTCCCACAGTGAAAGCCCCGCCACCGATAATCGCTGCAAACACGTGAATCACGAGCCAATAAGACTTCAATGCAGGAACTAGCTGGGCGGACTCGGTGTAGAGAACCGTTACCGCCATTCCGAGTGTGAGCAGTGTTGGAATGGTGACGAAAAGACCAAGCCAGCGAAGGTCTCGCTGGGTCGACCAAATGAGAAAAACCACCAAAATGCCTAATGCCGAAGAGATCGAGAATTCGTACATGTTGCCCCAGGGCACTCGACCGGCCCAGACTCCACGAAGCAGTACTCCCACCAGCAACATTCCCGCGGCTAACCATGTCAGGGACATCCCAATGTTGGCGGCGCGACGACCCGGATCAAGTTGGGTTAACTCAACCTCGGTTTCATGAACCTGAGAACCACTTGATTCGACCAATACTCGCCTCGATGAGACTTCGATCGGGCTCACGCGTCTGCGCCCTGCTGCAAATGACACTGAAAAAGCGATTGTGGCAAGGAAAAGGATCACCATGGAGGCGTAGACAAAATTATTGCTGGCGTCCGCGAGTTGCACGCTGTTCACAAAGTCCATCAGACGCTTCGACCTTTCAATGTTTCAACAATGTTGTCAACTTGCTCGATGGCGTCGTGCCCAGAGGCTTTCGCAATGCCAGCAACCTCAACCTTAACCCTGCTTGAAGAGCCTTGCTCGGTAACCTGACCCACCTTGACCCAGACCCGGCGGCGTTGAATAAACAGACTCAAACTAAGCCCGACTATTGCCAAAATAGCGGAAATCAACGCTAACTCTTTTCCAGGATCCGAAGCAATCTGAAATGATGCCCAACGCTCAAAGCCGGCTAATTCGATACTGCCGGAGCCATCGGGTAATTGCCAAGTTTGGCCCACACGCAAAGACTCCAGCCCCAATTGGGTCATGTTGTCGACATTAAGGGTGTAGACGCTCTGAGATACCCCGCTGTCAAGACCCAAGTCTCCTGCCCACGCGCCGAGAAAAACCGACACGTCGTCGGGCGCCGGGAAAATCGAGTGTGGTCCGAGTTCTTCAGAGATGGCACTGGTGGGCAAGAAAAGTCCTCGAAACCCCAATTGCGGGTTGGAATCCGGAACTTTGATCACGCCCGTTGACGTGAAATTGCCATCCTGTGGCAAAAAGACAACCGCGTCGTCGAGGACCACTTGCCCTTTCGAATCGCGCACGATCAAGTAGGGGGCATAGCCGTGGCCAACCAAGAATACCTTCGCTGAATCAATCACGAGTGGCTCGTTTACCTGCACCAGGTGAGTTGTGGAGCCCTGTTCACCAGGGCGATCAACAACCATGTTGGCTTCAAAAAGTCTCGGAGCTCCTTCTTGAGAGTTGCCGCGTTCAAACTCAACATTGAAACTTTCCAGCGCGAACGAAAATTCCGGAAGACTCTCAGCCGATGACAAGCGACCCCCGCCCCAAGCGTCGTACTGCGTCAAGGTGTTTGAAAAACCTTCACCTTCACGAACAATTACATTCCCACGCCAGCCAAAAAGTCCTCCAATTGCGATACCGACCAGGATAAGAATGAGTGAGAAATGGAACACAAGATTTCCGGTTTCACGCAAATAACCTTTTTCTGCAGAGACCCAACGGTGACCGTCAGGGTCCTCACCGATCACTGTTCGCCAATGGTTCTTTTTAAGAAACGTGTGCGCGTTCTCGATTACTGCATCGGATTCACCGTCGACTTCGAAAGTGTCTCCACCTAATCGTGAAAGGTTTTTCGGTGCGGGTGGTGGTTGCGACCGCATGGCTCTCCAGTGCACTCCCAGTCGAGGCACAACGCAACCAATGAGCGAGATGAAAAGCAGGATGTAAACAGCCGAGTACCACGGGGAACCGAAAACGTCGAAGAGTCCAATTGAATCAAAAATCGGGCCGAGCGTGGGATAGTCGCTTATCCACTGTTCGACCAGAATCGGGTTCGTCCCTCTCTGGGGAAAATAGGATCCGGGGATACTCACAATTGCTAGCAGGAACAGCAGGATGAGTGCGGTCTTCATGCTGGTGAGTTGGCGCCACAGCCACCGCAGGAAGCCGCGCTGGGACATGGGGGGTAGTGAAGTACTCACTAAATCACCGTCTCAAACCCGGGCATGGTGACGCGAAGCCAAATGGTGAATTCGGTCCAGGCTCCCGTGACCAGTAGCAGGCCGACAATCACCAGCATCGCGCCGCCAATCCTCATAATCGCAAGGTTATGCGTTCGGAGGAACTTCAACGCTCGAGCGGTGCGAGTAAACAACAAGCCGATCAAAATAAATGGCAATCCCAATCCGAGCGAATACACCAATGAGAGAAGTGCTCCACGGGCTGCACTCGCCTCGGTAAACGCCAGGGTCTGTACCGCCGCGAGTGTCGGGCCAATGCACGGTGTCCAGCCAATACCAAATGCAATTCCCAGAATCGGTGCACCTGCAACACCCCACCTAGGAACATGGTGGAACCGGTACTCGCGCTGTAACCCAGGAATCAACCCCATGAAAGCCAAACCCATGGCAATCACAAAAACTCCGAGAATTCGGTTAATCCAGTCGGAATACTCCAACAAAAGTGATCCCATGCCACCGAATAACGCACCGTAGGAGACGAAAACCACACTGAAACCGAGAACGAACAGAATGCTTCCCAGCAGAACGCGTCCTTTACGCCCTTCACTGAGTTCAGCGCCGGTGAGTCCGGTGATGTAACTGATGTAACCCGGGGCTAGCGGCAATACGCAGGGGCTCAGAAAAGCCAGTAAACCTGCAGCAAATGCGATGAGCATCGCGAACAGCAGGGAACCGCTAGTAATGACGGTGGGGATGTTATCCACTGGGCAACTCTGACTCTTGAAGGAGCGGCTCAATCATTGCCCGCAGTGTCGCTGATGTCACAGTTCCAAGAGCCCGGGCTGCGACCCTTCCCTGTCGATCAATCACGATTGTTGAAGGAATTGCTTGCGGTGGCAATGAGTCATTAAAAAGTAATTGGATTCGACCGTCAGTGTCTACTAAGGATGGATACGTCACACCAAAATTTCGAGTGAATGCTTGCGCGGCCGCCTGCGAGTCGCGCGTGTTAAGCCCGATGAATTGCACTCCCTTGCCATCAAATTGAAGTGCGACTTCCTCCAACGCTCCAGCCTCAGCCCGACATGGAGCACACCACGAGGCCCAGACGTTGAGAACTACAACCTGGCCGGCAAAGTCCGAGAGTTTTAATGGGTCACCATCGAGATCGAGGCCAACTGCCTCAGGGGCCGGTTGGCGTTGCGCAGGATCGAGAATCGTGACCGAGCCATCACCTGAAACGAAACCCGCACCGGTCTCTGGAGCACTAGAACACGCACTCAGACTTAGGACCGACAGGAACAAGGCTGGCACAAAAAGCAGGGTCAAACCAGGAAGAGCGCGCATGGTTACATGCTAAGCGCCAGCAATCTTGCTGGCCTTCTCAAGTAGGTCCCGGGAAGGCTCGGAGTAAGTTATGGCTACCAAATCTTGATTATCAAATGTCAATGACGTCAAAGATGCCAACGTGCATTGGCGTGATCGTGGGTCATGCCACAACCTCCGACGCTCTGCCGACAGCCGGGCTATCCAAATTGGCAATTGGTGGCTGACGAGAACCGCTTCCCGGCCCTGTGCCGCGAGGCGCGCGGATTCGATGGCAGCATTCATGCGAGCTGCCACAGTCTCGTAGGGCTCACCCCATGATGGCTTCAATGGATTCCATAAGTGACGCCAAGTTCTTGGTTGCTTGAGAACACCGTCACCGACACTTACTCGTTGACCTTCAAAGATGTTATCTGCCTCGATCAAATCCTGATCCGTCACGATATCAAGCTTGTGACTCATTGCGATGGGAGTAGCCGTCTGCTGCGCGCGCTCCATTGGCGAGGAAATGACCGCTGCGATATCGCGCTGGGCGAGAGCAACGGCGGCACGATCAGCCATTTCGAGTCCGAGATCACTGAGGAAATAACCAGGAAGGCGGCCGTAAAGCACGCCTTCCGGGTTGTATACCTCGCCATGGCGGAGCAGGTGAACCGTTGTGTGACCCGATGACTCTGACACGAGATCTACTTCGTGCTCTTGCGCCGCGCGACCGGCCTGCGACGGCTTGGACGCCATGACACTTCACCATTGGCAAGTGCAGCATCACGCAAACCTTCAGCATGAACCGAAAGTGCGTCAACGAGTGCAAGCGGAGTATTCACTTCTGCGAGCACATCAACGCGAAGACCGTGTTCGGCTGCCGTCTTAGCGGTCTGTGGACCGATGCAAGCAACCACTGTCGTTGCATGTGGCTTACCCGCGATACCAACAAGGTTGCGCACAGTGCTACTGGAGGTAAACAGCACTGCGTCAAATCCACCCGTCTTGATGGCTTCGCGAGTTTGCGCGGGAGGAGGCGCCGCCCGAACGGTGCGGAACGCGGTAATGTCTTCAACTTCCCAACCAAGATCGGTCAAGCCAGCGACCAAAGTGTCCGTTGAAATATCGGCTCTCGGAAGAAAAATCCGGTTAATCGGGTCGGTCAAGCTGTCGTAGGGAGGCCATTCCTCCATGAGCGCGGTGGTGTTTTGATCACCGGGTGGAACCAAGTCTGGCTTGACGCCAAACTCAATGAGCGCCGCAATGGTGGAAGCTCCGACTGCTGCGACTTTGAGCCCGGAGAAAGAGCGAGCGTCCAGACCGTATTCTTCAAGTTTTTCTCGAATTGCTCGAACTGCATTAAAGGATGTGAATCCCACCCACGCGTAGCGACCAGAAACCAGACCATTGACGGCGCGGTCCATCTGTTGAGGAGTTCGAGGTGGCTCAACCGAAATTGTTGCGACTTCGCTGGGAACAGCTCCGTGCGCCTTAAGCACCTGAATCATTTCTGCGGTGTTGTCCTGAGTGCGGGGAATCAGCACGCGCCAGCCAACCAATTCCTTCTTCTCAAACCAGTTGTACTTCTCGCGTTGGTCGATTACTTCACCAACAACAACAAAACCTGGTCCAGCATCTTTGGAACCTTTCAACAGGGCGCCAACCGAGCCCAAAGTTGACAGTGTGCTCCGTTGATCAACCGTGGTTCCATTGCGGGTGAGCGCGATGGGAGTTAGCGGGTCACGCCCAGCCTTGAGAAGCTTGTCCGCGATTGTGGTGACCAAATCACCACTTTCCAGGAACACCAATGTCTCACGAGGGTTGACCAGGGCATTCCAATCAATCTCTGAATCTTGCCCATTGAGAATTCGGACTTCATGGGACTTTCCGCCCGTGAGGTTGAATCCCGCAAATGCTGGTATTCCAGTGATGTCGCTGACGCCCGGCACGATCTCGAAAGTGGCATGTGAACGGCGAAGTACCGAAATTTCAGGTACCAAACGACCTGAAATAATTGGGTCCCCGATTACCAGACGAACCACCAATTGGGCTTCGCGTGCCAAATCAAGCACCAACTTTGCAGTCTCGGCTGGTTCAAGTTCAATTTCATCTTCCCCAACAGTGCTCACGACTTTTTCCTCGTGCACATAAGCCAAAGCGATATGCATGGCCTGCGAATCCGCGACTATTTTGTCGGCAGATTTCAGGAGTCGAAGTGCGCGCACTGTCAACAGTTCAGGATCACCTGGGCCGGCCGCAATGAAAACTATGGATCCAAGTGCCGCTTTTTTACGGGGTGGTGTGGGTGCGACCTCCACTTCTTCAATTATCGCAGGCTTAACGGCGTTTTTAGCCACTGACTTTTTTTCTGCTGTCACTTCGATTGCCTTTTTTGTTGATGTTGCGTTGGACTTTGGCTTTGTGGTTCTCAGGGTTGAACTCATGCGATCTCTGCACGGATGTGTGGTTCCTGCAAGTTTTGGTCTGAATCAGATCTTTGATCATGAAATGCAAGTATTTGGAGTTCGACGGCTAAATCGACTTTTCGCACCTCGACCTGCTCAGGGACATTAAGTACGACGGGAGCAAAGTTCAAGATGCTCACCAATCCGGCTTGAATCATGAGATCCGCGATATCTTGTGCCGAGTCAGCTGGAGTTGTGATCACTCCTATTTTTACATCGCTCTGGGAAACTACTGCCGGTAAATCTCCTACCGGCTTTACCGTGAAGGATTCTTGTCCACACATAATGGTGTTGCCGACCAATTCGTGATCGCGATCAAAAATTCCAACAATGTGAAATCCGCGGCCGCCAAATGCACGGTATGAAGCAAGAGCCCGCCCTAAATTCCCCATGCCCACGATGACAATTCCGCGAGATTTAGACACACCGAGTTCACGGGCGATTTGAAAGGTGAGATAAGACACGTTGTAGCCCACACCTCGAGTTCCAAAGGATCCAAGATGGGAAAGGTCTTTACGCAATTTGGCCGAACTCACGCCACAAGCTGCCGCAAGCTCTTCACTCGCGATGGTGGTCACGCCATTTGCCCCGAAGCTTGCCAAGACCCGGTGATAAATGGGCAATCGGGCAATGGTCGCGGCGGGAATAGCACCGGGTTTGCGGTTGGGAAGGGTCACTGTTTGTACCTCGGGTCAAAGAACGTGCTGTTCACACATTCACGGGTGATTGCGGCTTTGTGAAGAAGCCGAACTCTATTCACTTAGATGAATAGATATCAAATATTACCGGACGGATGCGTCCGATAATCGAATTATGAGCTCAGCCGTGCAACCAAACGGTCCCGATTGACCTTCCAAAAATCAAATGGCTGACCATCAACCAGTATCACCGGGATCTTTTCCCAGTACAAATCTGCCAATTCCGGGTCTTCAGTAATCGAGAGCACCCGAAACCCCTGCCCCAACTCTTCACACACCTGGGCCACGACCTCAACCGCCTGCTCGCATAAATGACAATCAGGCTTTCCCACAATTGTCACCCGCGGTAAATCGCTCAATCTTGCACTGTCGATTCACCGGAGACGTCAACCCCGTAAACCTCACGGAGTCGACCTTTCGCAATCTTGCCCGTTGCAGACCTCGGCAGACTCGCCACGATCCGGATCTCAGTGGGACATTTAAACCGCGCAAGGGCTTTGGCAACATTTACCCCAATCGACTCTGGTGTCGCTAAAGAACCGGGAACCAAAACAATCAATGCGCTCACTGCTTCGCCGGTATCGGGATCGGGTCGGCCAAGAACAGCCGCTTCGGCGACATCGGTGAGTGCCTCTAGGGCAACTTCAACTTCGCGCGGGAAAACATTAAAGCCATTAACAATTATTAGTTCACGGCGGCGGTCCACCAAGTGCAATGCACCATCTTGATCTTGATAACCGATGTCACCGGTGCCAAACCACCCGCTGGAATCTGGACCACCATCACGATAGGGCCAATAGCCGAGAAAAACTCCTGGACCCTTGACCCAAATTTCACCTGGGTCGCCGAATTCGACTTCATCTCCGGAGTCAGCCATGATTCGAATACTTGTTCCCGCAATTGGGAGACCGACGCAGCCCGCCTGCGCCCGGGAATTGACCACCGTTGAAGTAATTACCGGCGAAGCTTCAGTCATCCCGTAGCCCTCGAAGATTCGCATACCAGTGAGTTCTTCAAAGCGATTGAAAACATTAATGGGCAGTGGGGCCCCTCCCGACGACAGCAGCCTGACGGGTCGCATTGCATTAGCTACGCCGGGGATCCGCGACCACAATAAGTACATCGCGGGCGCGCCAGCGACTGTTGTCACGTGCTCCCGCGCAATTACTTCTAAAGATTCGGATGCATCAAAGCGGTCAAGGATCACAACCGATGCGCCCACCGCAAGTGACATGGTCAAAACTGTGTTCAGCCCATAAATATGAAATAGGGGCAGGACTGCAAGGACAGTATCTTCCGCACTGACAATGGGAGGGTTGCGTAACTCCAACAAAGCAGAAACATTACTGACCACGTTTGCATGTGTCAGCATCACGCCTTTAGCGGTTCCATCAGAGCCTGACGTAAACAAAAGTAACCCAAGGTTGTCACCTGCAATCTTGGGGAAATCAAATTTGGTGTCAGGCTTTCGGGTGAGACTCCTTATTGACTCCTTCAAGAAATTACGAATGGAATCGCGTGTCGACGTTATTTCTTCACACAACATTGCGGGACAGGAATCTGGCACCGAGTCGGCGCCCAATTCCGCTAACTCCGACGAGACCAATAGGACTTTAGCTTCAGAAACTTCCAAGATCTCGGTTATCTCACGAGACGTGTAACCGGGGTTCAGTGGAATGGGAACCAGTCCAGCACGAACAATTCCAAAATAGGAGACCACGAACTCGATTGAGTTACCCATCAGCATCGCTACCCGATCTCCTGATCGGGAGGGAGTCAAGCCGCTTTCCAGCAATGCGGCCGCCGTAGCGCTTACCTTGGAATCCAAATCGGAATAAGAAATGCGCTCCCCCGTTTCAGCTTCAATTAATGCGATTCGTTCAGGATCTCGAAGGGCCGAATTAGCCAAGAAATCCGAAACGGTCACAACTTCAATCAGGGTGCCCGTTTGGGTTGCGGGATAGACGGAGTTCACGGACGCAGTTTGACACATATCCTGATCCAGGGACACCCGGTGAGTATTCTGAGCGTGTGTCGCTAGATAAAGCCCCTGAGATGAGCAATGTCTTGGGCACATATCGCGAATCGGGTGTCGCCTCAGCTGCCGCGGCCCATGACTCACGAAGCAGCAAAAGAAACAGCGGTTCCTCCGCCGCATTCTTCGACGTAGACAACACGATCATGCGAGGAGCATCCCTTTACCATTTTGCTGCAGGTCTGGCCAAACTAAAGTATTTCTCCGGACGGGAGATCTTCGGTTTTGGCGTGAAGCAGATGAAATTCGTACTATCAGGATCGGAGGACTTGGAAGATGTCGCCTCAGCGACCGCAGCCGCCCTGTCTTTTGTTCAAGGCCGCAGCGTCGAAGAACTCACTCGGATCAGCGAAACTGTTTTTGACGACCGGATGGTGGACAAACTAATACCAGGAACTTTGGCACTGGCACAGGCGCACATTGATGCCGGCGTTGATGTTTGGTTGGTCACCGCAACCCCCGTTGAACTTGCCAACCTGATTGCCAGACGCCTAGGACTATCCGGAGCCCTGGGAACCGTCTCCCAAACAGAAAACGGAATCTATACCGGCAAACTAGTTGGTTACCCCCTTCACGGAATTGCCAAAGCTGAGGCGGTGCGCGCACTTGCTGCTAGCGAGCATTACGACCTAACAACCTGCTTCGCCTACTCGGACTCGGCAAATGACATCCCGATGCTCTCAACGGTTGGTATTCCAACTGCCGTTAACCCTGATCCCGAGCTGCGTGCTTATGCCAAAAAGATGAACTGGGAAGTCAGTGACTTCAGAAGGCGGGCTCAGTTGCGGGCCAATGCGGTTCCCGCTGCAGTCACCGCGGCCGGGATTGCAGCAGGACTCACCGCAGGATACGCGCTGGGACGTGTGGCGCGCGGCTCAAAAAATACTTGAACGTTGCGAAAGTAATTCACGAATCGTTCGGGTGAGCTCACCGCGAACGTGATCTGAACAAGCAAACGCATCAACTGGACTGTCTGATTTTGGTGGCGCAATGGGAGTTCCAAAAGAAATTGTCCATTTGCTGGGAAAAGGGATTAGTCCCAAGGGCCCTAAAACTGGGAAAGTTGGCGTTACCGGCAAATAAGGAAAGCCAGCCCAGTCAAGAAGTCCTTCAACTCGAGCCACGAGGGGATACGCCTCCTCGGATCCGATAACCGCCGTTGGAATTATCGGGACACCGTTGAGAGCCGCCAGCCTGGCAAATCCCGCTCTACCAAATTCCTGCAATTGATATCGATGCGCAATCGTTTTCCCAACCCCGTTCACCCCTTCGGGCCAAACCCCGACGAGATGGCCGGCCTGTAATAGTTCATTGGCACTGTCAAAAGAGGCCGGATGCACGTTCAGATGCGCCATGAACTCGCGCAGGGGGTCTTGGAAAAGAAAGTCCGCCCCGAGAAGATGCAATGACCGCGCTGAGTTCTTTTCAAGAGCACGAACAACCATTAACGCATCAATCGCAAATGCCCCGGCGTGATTCCCAACGATAAGGGCCGCCCCTTCTGCCGGAATATTCTCTGAACCAACTACTTGGGTTCGGAACCAATCGCGGTAGATCGGGTCGAGAATCTGATCAAGGACTCTCTCATAAACGGGTGCCGTCCCGGAAACTACATGATTCGGGAGCTTCTCCATGTCGTACCTGAGGTCGAAGGTCCTTACGATTACTTCTTCTTGTTTCTGCGCTGGACTCGCGTGCGGCGCAGCAGCTTGCGGTGCTTCTTCTTGGCCATCCGCTTGCGACGCTTCTTGATTACTGAGCCCATTAAATATTTCCTTAATTGAAGTACGTGAGGTATGTGTCATTTAAAGCGAGGTGCAGTCTATCTGTGATCATTTACTGTCTGTGTTACGAGGCTACTTGTACGTGATTACGCGGTTTCAATGTATGAATCGCGAAGGTAATCCTGAACCGCTTGCTCGGGGACTCGGAATGAACGGCCAACCCGTACTGCTGTCAAATCTCCATTATGTACAAGACGATAAACCGTCATCTTGGAGACACGCATCACTCCGGCTACTTCGGCCACGGTGAGAAAACGAACATCACCAAAAGCTGATGTTGACATGAGGCGCCTCCATTTTTCGATCTACGTGTTAAAAAAACTTCCCGGTTCAGGACTACCGAACAATAGTAGATCGCCCCGGCGTGGCGTAACCGGATACCCGAAAAAGTTCAAATTAGTTGTAAGGACACGCTAAAACCATGAATTTACTTCAGGATCCAGTCCAAAGTGGGGGAAGTCGGCCGGTCATTGATCCGGGCTAAAGTTGTCCTCCACGAGTTTCTCTCACCATGGGATACACATGGGGAACTTCACGAAAATCGAGTTCAGCTTTTGCCAAGTTCACGTGAACGATTAACACCGGCCGCTAATGCCGCGCCAATGGCCTGATCAACTCCCCTCGAATCAAGGACCTCCATGGCGGCCTGTGTGGTTCCACCCGGTGATGTCACCTGCCTACGAAGATCCGCTGCCGCTAACTCAGACTGAGCCAGTAGCTCTGCGGATCCACGCAGGGTTGCCCTAATTAGTTGATCAGCAAGCTCGGCACCTAAACCGAGTTGCTCTGCGCCCTGCTGTAAGTATTCTGCAAGAAAGAACAAGTAAGCCGGTCCACTTCCTGAGAGCGCACCGACCGCGGCTTGCTGGGATTCGGGGACAACAAAAACCTCACCGACCGAACTTAACAACTCAATCGCCACCGCTACTGAGTTTTCAGAGCACTTCTCGCCACCACTGATGCAGGTCACACCCATGTGAATTTGTGAAGGCGTATTTGGCATTGCTTTAACTATTTCAACAGTTTGGGGGAAACATTTTCCGATGAACTCCGTGGTGATACCGACTGCAACAGAAATCACGATTGCTTTGTCACCGATGAAAGGCTGGAACTCGTGAAGTATCTCTTTGATAATTTGTGGTTTAATTGCAATCACTACGACATCACAGTCGACAAGGGCTTTTCGGTCTGCGGTAACTTGAATGCCGAGTGATTTTTCCAGATGCTGATATTTCGCAACATCACGCACCACGGCAACCACGCTTGACCCTGACTCTGTCCAGCCAGAAATCAAGGCTTGGCCCATTGAGCCCGATCCGATCACACCTATTTTTTTCATTTTTCCCATTTTCCACCACCGGGTAGTGGTTTTGTTGGATCGAGAAGGTCCTGAACTACGGGAGACACCAGCGCGACCACCTGTTCTTGGGACAAACTAGACAACGGCTCGATCTTTAAGAAATAACGGTAGGAAATAACACCTGTTAAGTATGAACTGATGAGGGCGCCTCGAATCCGGGCATCAGGGATGCCCATTAAAACCAATGCTCGATCCACAACCGCACTTTGGAAATAGTCGGATAGCGGCTTGATTACAGCGAACATGTCAATTCCCGAGTTCAATGAGCGACCAGCATTTGCTGCTTTGACAAGATCCTCGCGCACCTGCTGATCTGCAACTAGTTGAAGCGTTGCCCGAACGAGTCGCTCGCCCATCCCTTGTATTCCGGGCGCGACCAATGCCGGAATCGCCTTTTGTGGGTCACTGGGAAAAGACATTGCCGCGGCAAACAGTGCCTCTTTATTCGAATAAAGATTTGAGACAACGGTTGGCGCGACTCCCGCTGCTGCTGCGATTGACTTGATGGTAGTTCGCGCGTAACCGGAATTGAGGAACATGGAGCGCGCAACCCCAACTATCCCGCCGACTTCTTGTTCTGGTTCTTGGGCCATTTTTACTCCTTGCTGCTTGGGAAGACCTCGCGCACAAAATCAATGCTGGCCTGTAAATCAGCGATCCGTTCATCTCGATCAATCACCGAACGCGTCGAAATCTCGGCAATGATATTTCCACTGAAACCATTTCTCTTGAGTAATTCCAATGCCTCGCGAACAGGTTGAGTGCCGCGACCAGGTACTAGATGCTCGTCGGAGGGCGAATCCGTCCCGTCCGCCAAGTGGATGTGCCGCAGCCGGTCTCCAAATTCCTGAATCATCTCAATGGGATCGGTTCGTGAAACTGCCGAATGCGAAAAATCCAAGGTCACATTTCCGTAATCCTGTTTCCTGATGTCCCAATCCGGGGCATAAGCAGGAAATGATCCGGGGCCTGCCCGCCACGGATACATGTTTTCAACTGTGAAACCGATCGGGGAATTCACGTTAAGTTCCGCAATTCCATTTTCAAAATTCTTCGCATACTCTCGCTGCCAACGAAATGGCGGATGGACTACAACACTTTCTGCACCAACAAGTTCTGCAACCTCTCGAGCTTTATCCAGCTTGCCCCATGGGTTGGTACCCCAGACCCGCTGAGTGATCAACAAGCAAGGAGCGTGCAAGGAGATAATCGGCAGCTGATAGTGCTGAACAAGGTTCCTTAACGCGGTTGAGTCTTGGCTCACAGAATCCACCCCAACCATGATCTCGACACCGTCGTATCCGGTGAGAGCCGCGAGTTCGAATGCGGCTGCGGTTGATTCGGGGTACACCGAAGACGTGGATAATCCAATTTTCACGGTCCACGCCTCCAACGGTCAGTGATCTTTGTAGCAATTCCCACCGCAACCGCCCCGATGAGGCCAACCACAATCGAAATAATGCTGTACCGCTCTGGGCCTAATGACAACAAAAAGAAGTTTGAGAGGAATGGTATGTAAAGCACTGCAACAAATGCTGCGATCATGAGGACAATCAGCAACACCCTGATGGCATTTAACGGTCTCGCGGATTGAGCTAGCACTGCAATAGTCACAATGAAAAGTGTGATGGTTGCGGCTGACTGGGCATTGAAAATCGGTTCCTCGAAATACAGTGCGATTCCATAGCTGATGAACGAGGAAAGTGCAGCGATCACGCCGGCGGGGACAGCGAAAAGCAACACCCGCCGGAAGAAACCTGGTCGAAATCTCTCCGTATTTGGCATCAATGCGAGGAAGAAGCCAGGAATCCCGATTGTCAATGCGCTTACCAAAGTTAAGTGCCGTGGCAGAAATGGGAACGCCACGGCGAAGATAACTGTTGCACTGCTCACGATCATTGCGTAAAAACTTTTAGTAAGAAAGACGTCTGAGACACGTTCAATATTTCCCAAAACTTTTCGTCCCTGAGCCACCACACTGGGCATTACCGACCACTGGTCATCGAGCAAAACCAACTGCGCCACGGCTCGCGTTGCCCCCGATCCAGATCCCATGGCAATTCCAAGGTCAGCGCTTTTGAGCGCCAATACGTCGTTGACACCATCACCCGTCATGGCAACAGTTTTCCCCTGTAGATGCAATGCGTCGACCATGGCTTGCTTTTGCGCTGGAGTTACGCGACCAAAGACATTTGTGGTCGCTAATACTTCAGCGATTTCATCAGTGTTGTCAGGGAGATTGCGCGCGTCATAGGGGTGGTCTGCTCCAGGAACACCCGCTTGGCGCGCTATTGCACCGACGGTTTCAGCATTGTCACCTGAAATGACCTTTACATTGACCCCTTGGCCAAGGAAATAAGCGACCGTTTCCGCAGCATCACTTCGAAGGGTCTGGCTAATGACGACCAAAGCAACGCAGTCAACCGCTCCAAGGGGTTCATCAGCCGAAACACTCGCAGCACTTTTCGCCAGCACCAGCACTCGAGCACCCGATGCCGCACTTTCATTCGCCTCTGCCAGCATTTCAGCATTATTTGGGTCAACCATTTCCGGAGCGCCAAGCACCCACGTGCCATGATGGAGAAAAGCCGCACTCGACCATTTTCGCGCACTGGAAAACGGCACGGATTCGGTGATCTGCCAGTTGGGTTGTGAGTATTTGGACTCAATTGCGCTTAGAGTTGGATTGGCATTTGGCTGGGAAGCGGCAATTGCCCCCAGAGCAGCTTCAATGTCGACCAAGCCGACATCACCGAGTGGGATGGTCTCCTGCACCTGCATCCCCGGTTCCGTGAGGGTACCGGTCTTGTCCGCACATACGGTGTCAACGCGCGCCAAAACTTCAACAGCAGGCATGTCTTGTACCAATACTCGCTTTCGGCCCAAATTAATCACAGCGACAGCCATCGCGATAGAAGTCAAAAGGACCAATCCCTCGGGCACCATGGTGACTACCCCAATGATCGTTCCTCTGATCGCTTCATCAAGTGGCAATTTCGCACGAAATAATTGAGACAAGAGAAGGGCAACACCCACGGGAATCAAGAAATAAGAAACGTATTTAATAAACTTGTTGAGTGCGTCGCGGAGTTCAGAGTTTGTGACATGAAACTGCTTCGCCGCTTCAGTAAGTCCAGCCGCAAACGAGTCTCGACCCACTTTTGTCGCCCGCATATAACCACTACCAGCGACCACAAATGAGCCGCTCATGGCGGAGTCCCCAACTTGTTTGTCAACCGGATCTGCTTCACCGGTAAGTAGGCTCTCATCAATTTCTAAGCCTTGGGATTGTTCTATTTCACCGTCGACAACTATTTGATCACCGGTTCGCA
>JBIIOS010000007.1:0-29911 GCA_044336805.1 Candidatus Nanopelagicales bacterium | reverse complement strand
TGCGTGGCGCTAATTTCTTGATCTGTTCCATCACGGCGCACAACTGGTTTGGCTTCACCGATGACCGCAAGTTTTTGAAGTGTACGCGCAGCTCGGTATTCCTGAATTGTGCCAATCAAAGTGTTAGCCACAATGACAAAACCAAAAAGGGAATCCTGCCAAGGCGCCACAATGAGCATTACGATCCACATCGACCCGATAAGGAAGTTGAACCAAGTCAGCGTATTTTCTTTGATGATGCTGGCAAGACTGCGGGAGTTTGCATCGGGTGCATCATTTGTTTCCCCCGCAGCGATGCGCTGATCAACTTCACTTTGGGTCAGTCCAATTAATTCGGTAGTATCGTCTGCATTGGCACTGCCTGGGTGCCTGAGGCTCATGCCACCACGTTACCCCAAACATTCGATCCGGCCCTTACCATCCTGCACCAACTTGACGGTGCCAGTGGCTTCACGGATGTCTTGTTGACCTAGGCTTCAGACGTGCCCGAAGTCCCCCTTGATTTCCCGAGAGCCTGGGTTGAGTTTGTTGACCCTGCCGACGATGACCAATTGATCAGATGCGATCTGACTTGGCTGATGTCCAAGTACAACTGCATATTCGGAAGAGGTTGTAAAGGGATAGACGCGGAGCGCCCCGATGCCGGTTGTTGCGCCCACGGTGCCCATTTTTCAGAGAAAAAAGACGAGAAGCGTGTGGCGAAATGGGTGAAGAAACTCACCCCCGAACTCTGGGAGAATTTTGAGACTGGCCACGGCAAAAAAGGTTGGACGCAGAAAGAGGACGGCGCCGATAAAACTCGCGTAGTCAAGGGTGCCTGTATTTTTCACAATTCCGAGGGTTTCGCCGGTGGATATGGCTGTGCCCTTCACCACCTTGCCGAGCAGGAGGGTGTCTCCTTCATCGAGACTAAGCCTGATGTTTGCTGGCAACTCCCACTACGTCGCTCCTTCGACAATGTGACCTACGAAGATGGCCGTGAGCGCACGGTCGTCGTATTAGGTGAATATGACCGACGAGGGTGGGGAGCTGGAGGCTCCGATTTTGAGTGGTACTGCACGGGTAACACAGAGGCTCACACGGCCAGTGAGCCCGTCTATATCAACTCCAAAGACGAAATCGTGGCCCTGATCGGTGCGCCAGCCTATGAGGAACTGGCCCAATTGTGCCGTGACCGTGACGAAGTCCTCACAGCTTTTAATCAGCGGGGTAAAAAGTCAGACGCAACTGCCAGAATTGGGCTTTCCATTCATCCCGCTGACCCGCAGGACTAACGCTCAGGAACCCACATGGCAAAAAGCACCACAAAAACTCCCCAGTTCCGGTGCACCGAGTGCGGCTGGGCCACCGGGAAATGGGCTGGTCGCTGTGGCGAATGCCAATCCTGGGGCACTGTCGAAGAAGTGGGTGTTGTCACCGCAACCACCAAGGCAAGGGCAACGACAACTCCTGCTCTTGCAATCAGCGCCATTGACATTAGCTCTGCACAATCCCAAAGTACCGGGATCAGCGAATTCGATCGAGCCCTCGGTGGTGGATTTGTTCCCGGCGCCGTACTTCTTCTCGCCGGTGAGCCCGGGGTCGGCAAGTCAACATTGCTATTAGCCGTCGCTGCCCAGTGGGCGCGACTGGGACACAAAGTCCTCTACATAACGGGTGAAGAGTCCGCCGCTCAAGTTCGGCTGCGCGCGGAGCGAATAGACGCCCTGAGCGACTCACTTTTTTTGGCGGCTGAAACTGATCTGGGAGTTGCCCTAGGCCATATCGAAGAAACTAATCCATCACTCCTGATCGTTGACTCTGTCCAAACAATCTCAAGTGCCGATGTCGACGGCGCCGGTGGCGGGGTTACCCAGGTCAAAGAAGTTGCGGCATCACTTATCAGGGCAGCTAAATCAAGGAACATGACAACGGTGCTAGTTGGGCACGTAACAAAAGATGGAAGTGTCGCCGGTCCTCGCGCCCTGGAGCACCTCGTTGACGTGGTACTCCAGTTTGAAGGGGATCGCCATGGGCCACTTCGATTGGTTCGCGCGGTCAAAAATCGTTACGGTCCAGCTGATGAAATTGGCTGCTTTGAGTTAACCGAGGATGGAATCCACGGACTTCCCGACCCAAGCGGACTATTTCTCGGCGATCGCACCCACCCGGTACCGGGAACCTGCGTCACCATCACCGTAGAAGGAAAACGACCGCTGGTCGCTGAAGTCCAAGCACTTATCGCCCCGTCAAGTTCACCCCAACCCCGGCGCGTCACCAGCGGACTGGACTCCTCCCGCACCGCCATGATGCTCGGGATCTTGGAGCGCCGGGCCGGGCTCAAACTTTCCACGGCCGATTGTTTTGTGGCCACGGTAGGTGGCATGCGGCTGCTAGAACCTGCAACGGATCTTGCTACAGCACTTGCGATCGTCAGCAGTGTCAAAGACATCTCACTTCCCAGTGGGCTCGTTGCAATCGGTGAATTGGGACTCGCGGGAGACATTCGCCGGGTCACCGGACTTGAACGTCGTTTGGCTGAGGCCGCTCGACTCGGATTCACCGATGCAATGATTCCAGCCGGTTCGAGCATTAAAACCCAAGGAATAACAACCCACCCGGTTTCAAACATTGGACAGGCTGTATCCGTGATGGCCAAATTGACGGCCAATTCGCAGCAAGAAGGCGTACCGGATTTCTAGTTCTTGTTCGTTAATGCAAATGGTGTTGCGTCACTGGTTACAGCAAGATTACGCCCTATGACCTCATAACGGCCGACTTTGGCCGACTCTTTTAGGTCAGGGCACCCCGGTTCGCTGAGTTGGCCATTCCAGGTAATGGTTGATGCAACCTTGTCACCCGGTTCAAGGGTTACGATCTTTGATTTATCATTTGAGGAACAGTCATCACTTGACCAAACGTCATAACCACCCGACTTCACTACAAGTTCATTAGCATTTGGTCCAACGTCACGCAGGCATGCGACGCTACCAACATTTTCGATCGTCAAAGAAAGTACCGGTTCTTTGCCCACTTTGTACGTCGAAGAATCCGTTGTTGCTTCTACCAGGATTGCCAAATCGACGCAGTCGATCGGGTCCGTTGTGACAGGTGTTAACGGGGTGGCTTCCGAATCCGTTGTGGCGGATTCCGTTACGGCAACCACAGGTTCAGACACAGGGGTTTCACCACTCGTTGAGCCAAAGACAGCCCGGAAGACCCATACGAGCCCGAAAAGAATGAGCAGCACAATCACGAGAAGTGCCGCCCGACGGACCCAGTAGATACTGGGCGACTCCGGGCCGATCGGCTGGATACTCACTAGTCCACAGTAATGCGGGCATGGGGCCGCATGAAACGATCCCCGGGTGAGCACCCCTTTGCCTGACCCACAGACCATTTCCGACTGGTTCACCACCGAGGCGAGGGTCCTTCCGTGGAGAAATACGAGCCCATGGGGAGTAATGGTCAGCGAATTCATGTTGCAACAAACACCCGTCAAACGCGTTGAACCCAGATGGGAGCAGTGGCTCAAACGCTGGCCAACACCCAAAGACCTTGCCGAGAGTCCCGTAGCTGAGGCAATCCGGCTCTGGGAAAATTTAGGGTATCCCCGTCGGGCTAAGCGTCTTCATGAAAGTTCGGTGATCCTCACCCAAAAATTCAATGGCGAGGTTCCGCAAACATTTGCGGAACTTATTTCTCTGCCCGGTGTTGGTGAATACACCGCGAATGCGATTCTCGCGTTTGCATTTGGCCAACGCTCGCTGGTCTTAGATGTAAATGTGCGCCGGCTGCTGGCACGTGCTTGGCTCGGCCAATCCCACCAAGCACCAACTATTTCTGCGATAGAGCGTGTACTCGCCGAAAATCTCCTACCGATCGGTGATCAGCACGCTGCAACTTGGTCGGCGGCTTCAATGGAGTTGGGCGCACTTATCTGCACAGCTCGTGAACCCTTGTGCGCACAATGTCCAATAGTCAATGATTGCAATTGGTTTTCCCAAGGCAAGCCAAATTCCGGTATTCCTAAAAAAGTTCAACCTCGTTACGAAGGAAGTTTGCGCCAAGAGCGTGGGAGAATTCTGAAAATTCTGCGCGAGCACAAAAGTTCAACCAGCCTTGAACAGATTGTGCATCAATCACCTGATCGGCAACGGTGTGAAACCGCGCTCACTCAACTACTGAACGAGGGCATGATCGAGAAAACTAGAGGTCGCTACGCATTACCGAGTTCGTAAAATCTGCTGCCCATCACTCGTCTGGACTATTGCGCGATCACCAAGGGGCTCATTCAAGAGCACATCAATCCAGATTGATTCTGATTGAGCGTTACCCTGACAACTGCTACTTCTTGGCCCGCTCAGTGTTACCGATACACCGATTTCACTCGGTGACTCAGAGACCGTGACATCAAGGGTTTGGTCCGGACAGATTCCCGATTGGGGCGGCGCCGCGTTTACTTGGATCACATCAGTGTCCACAGTTGGTCGATAACCTGATGGCTGAAGCTCTTCGGTGACGAGTCCCAGCGAAGAAAATGGCCCACTGCCTGCGGCAAAACCCCAAATAAGAAGCAGTGCCGCAATACCGACTACAGCAGCAATGAGAAAACCGGCCCAGCGCGGAAGGCCGCGCTTAGGCCGGTCAAACTCGTTGAAGCCTGGGACTAGCGGTCCACCACTCACTGAGTGCCTCCAACCTTCATGCCGGAGGGTAACCCAGTTATCCCGCAGCTTCAACCGGAGGGGAATCCGGCAGAACTGAACGCGGGGTTGAAACAAAGGTGAATTCGCGGGAATCGCCCTCGCCCTCGACATCAACGACCACGATATTGCCGGGAAGAAGATCTCCAAATAGCATCTTTTCACTCAATGGATCTTCAAGGTCGCGCTGAATTACGCGACGCAGCGGCCGCGCACCCAGTGCTGAGTCATAACCGCGTTCTGCCAAGAGATCTTTTGCAGCAGTGGTCAGTTCAATATCCATGTCCTTATCGAGCAGTCGCTTTTCTAGACCGGCGATCATGAGATCAACAATTTCAACGATCTCATTCTTGCTCAGCTGATGGAATACAACCACGTCGTCGATTCGGTTCAGGAATTCAGGACGGAAATGCTGCTTCAGTTCCTGTTGGACCTTGGCTTTCATCTGCTCGTAGGCACTGAACTCATTATCATCGGGTGCAAATCCTAGGTTTTGCCCCTTTGACACGTCACGACTACCAAGGTTGGTTGTCATGATGATCACGGTGTTCTTGAAGTCCACGACCCGACCCTGCGAGTCCGTGAGGCGCCCTTCTTCCAAAACCTGGAGTAGGGAGTTGAAAATATCAGGGTGGGCCTTTTCAACCTCGTCAAAGAGCACGACGCTAAATGGTTTGCGCCTTACCTTTTCCGTCAATTGGCCACCGTCTTCGTAACCGACGTACCCTGGGGGTGAGCCAAAGAGCCGCGAGGCTGTGTGACGCTCACTGTATTCGGACATGTCTAGAGCGATCAGGGCATCTTCGGAGCCAAAAAGGAACTCCGCCAAAGCCTTGGACAACTCAGTTTTACCAACACCCGAAGGCCCAGCAAAAATAAATGAGCCACTTGGACGCTTGGGGTCTTTAAGCCCCGCTCGGGTTCGGCGGATGGACTTGGAGAGTGCCTTAATTGCTTGTTCTTGACCGATCACACGACGATGAAGTTCCTCTTCCATCCGGAGCAGTCGAGCAATATCGTCCTCGGAAAGATCAGAGATCGGAATACCGGTCATAAGTGCTAGCACCTCACCAATAAGCTTTTCGTCGACCTCAGCAACAACGTCAAGGTCTCCGGCTTTCCATTCACGCTCGCGTTCGGCACGCTCGGCCAGCAGGTTTTTCTCGTCATCGCGCAATGCAGCAGCCTTCTCAAAATCCTGCTCGTCAATGGAAGACTCTTTAGCCTTGCGGACATCGGCAATTTTGACGTCAAATTCGCGCAGGTCCGGTGGTGTTGTCATCCGGCGGATGCGCAGGCGTGAGCCCGCTTCGTCAATGAGGTCAATCGCCTTATCGGGTAATTGACGGTCAGAAATGTAGCGGTCAGAAAGTCGTGCAGCAGCGTCCAGCGCGCCATCGGTGATTGAGACCCTGTGATGGGATTCATAGCGGTCGCGAAGTCCACGCAAAATTTCAATGGTGTGGGCTACATCAGGTGCTTCGACGAGCACAGGTGCGAATCGACGCTCAAGTGCGGCATCTTTTTCAATGTGCTTGCGATACTCGTCCAGGGTTGTCGCACCAATTGTTTGGAGTTCGCCGCGGGCGAGCATCGGCTTGAGGATGCTCGCCGCATCAATTGCACCCTCAGCTGCTCCAGCACCGACAAGGGTGTGAATTTCGTCGATGAACAGGGTGATGTCACCACGAGTACGAATCTCCTTGAGAACTTTCTTGAGTCTTTCTTCAAAGTCGCCGCGGTAGCGACTTCCGGCGACGAGGGCACCAAGGTCAAGGGTGTAAACCTGCTTGTCCTTTAACGTTTCGGGGACTTCACCAGCCACAATGTCTTGGGCGAGACCTTCAACGATTGCGGTCTTACCGACACCCGGCTCACCTATGAGCACTGGATTGTTCTTGGTGCGGCGGGAAAGAACCTGCATGACCCTCTCAATTTCTTTTGAGCGGCCAATTACCGGATCCAGTTTGTTCTCGCGGGCAGCCGCGGTCAAGTTGCGACCGAATTGGTCAAGAACCAGCGAAGTTGATGGTGTTCCTTCAGCCGGCCCACCGGCTGTTGCAGGTTCTTTGCCTTGGTAGCCACTCAGAAGTTGAATGACCTGCTGGCGAACCTTGTTGAGATCTGCACCAAGTTTGACGAGCACCTGAGCGGCCACGCCCTCGCCTTCGCGAATCAGACCCAAAAGAATGTGCTCGGTGCCGATGTAGTTGTGGCCCAGTTGAAGTGCTTCACGCAGCGAAAGTTCCAAAACTTTCTTCGCTCGTGGGGTGAACGGGATATGTCCTGAAGGTGCTTGCTGTCCCTGGCCGATAATTTCTTCGACTTGCTGGCGCACGGCATCAAGTGAAATTCCAAGGCTCTCAAGAGCCTTAGCAGCAACGCCTTCACCCTCGTGAATCAATCCGAGCAGAATGTGCTCGGTGCCAATGTAATTGTGGTTGAGCATGCGGGCTTCCTCTTGGGCAAGGACAACCACGCGACGGGCTCTGTCTGTAAACCGCTCGAACATTAGCCACTCTCCTTCATGCGTGCCTTTGGGTGTGGGCACCCAAATCGACTCCCCCATTGTCCCCTATGAATCACATGCGTGAAACCCGAGATCCACCTGAACCCGTACGCCCAACGCGAAATCGGAGCAAATCCGCCTTTAAGCCGCCGCCAATGTCAGCAGATGTCCGGTTTGGCCCCATGGGCAGTCACCGAGGCCGCTATGAATCGGGCTCCTCCAGCGGCCCTTCTGAGACCGGGTTGCGGGGCTAGAGACTTTCGCGCAACATGCGAAAGTTGCCCAGAGTATTGGGCTTTACCCGCTCAAGTCCAAGGAACTCGGCCACGCCTTCGTCGTAGGACTGCAACAGTTGTTCATAGACCTCATGGCCAACCAGGGTGTCATCAATTTCTACAAAACCGTGCCGACCGAAAAACTCTTTCATGAAAGTTAGACAGAACACCCGCTTAATTCCGAGCTCCCGGGCATTGGTGAGCAGCTGCTCAAGAATCTGGGAGCCAATCCCGTGTCGAGCTTGATCGGGACGCACAGCGAGCGTGCGAACCTCAGCCAAGTCCTCCCACATCACGTGCAATGCCCCGCAACCAATAACCGTGCCATCAACTTCGGCAACGAGAAACTCTTGTATTTGCTCGAAAATCGTGACGGTGGCTTTGGAAAGTAAACTACCGTCCGCCGAATACACGTCAATGAGATCGCGAATTGCGCGAACATCCGTTGTTCGGGCTGCCCTGATCATTGTCATTGATCCCGCTCCGGCTTCACTAAGGGAAACAGGATCGTTTCCCGAATTCCTTGCCCGGTGAGTGCCATGAGAAGTCGATCCACTCCCATGCCCACTCCACCGCTGGGTGGCATTCCATGTTCTAGGGCTCTTAAGAAATCTTCATCGAGTGGCATTGCTTCCTTATCACCTTGCGCCCCAAGGGATGCCTGTTCGACCAAACGCTCACGTTGAATAACGGGATCAACCAATTCTGAATAACCGGTTGCCAGCTCGAAACCGTCGATGTAGAGGTCCCATTTTTCAACAACCCCAGGACGCGATCGGTGATCACGTGTAAGGGGTGAGGTGTCTACGGGGAAATGCATGACAAATGTTGGTCCAGTAAAGGTCGGGATCACGTAATGCTCAAAAAGTTCCTCAACAAGTTTGCCATTGACCCAAGTGGGAGCAAATTTGATGTCAGCTGCCGTGCACAAAGTTTCAAGTACTGCTCGTGATGTTTCAGGTGTCACGTCCTGATGAACTGCCGCAGAAAGTGAATCATAAAGATCAATCTGAGGCCACAACCCGGAGAGATCGTGTTCACTTCCGTCAAAGTGAATAACCGTCATGGAACCGGCAACTGCTTGCGCGGCTTCTTGAATCACTTCACGCGTGATGGTTGCCATATCCTGGTAGTCCGCGAATGCCTGATAAAACTCGAGCATCGCGAACTCTGGGGAATGGGAGGAATCCGCACCTTCATTACGAAAATTTCGATTGATCTCAAACACTCGATCCAAACCACCAACCACTGCCCGCTTTAAAAACAACTCCGGAGCAATTCGCAAGTAGAGGTCTATTCCGAATGCATTTGAATGGGTGATAAACGGTCGAGCTGTGGCGCCCCCCGGTTGAGTTTGCAACATTGGAGTTTCAATTTCCAGGTACCCACGATTGGATAATGACGTGCGAAGCGCAGAAACGGCTTTGACTCTTGTACGAGCCATGACCTGCGCTTCCGGGCGCATAATTAAATCCACGTACCGCTGGCGCACTCGTGACTCTTCATTCATTTCTTTATGAGCCACAGGAAGCGGGCGCAATGATTTAGCCGCCATGCTCCACGAATCAACATAAACGGAAAGCTCGCCGCGCTTGGATGAAATTACTTCGCCTTGAACGAAAATTTGATCACCTAGATCAACGAGAGCTTTCCAGTCCGCCAAACTTTCTTCACCCACCTGGCCGAGGGACAGCATGGCCTGGATCGTTTCACCGCTGCCCGCAGCAATTGTTGCGAAAGCTAACTTTCCGGTATTGCGGCTAAAAATTACCCGGCCAGCGATTCCTACGGTGACGCCCGTTGACGATTCCGCTTCCAGATGACCGTATTGCTTGCGTAATTCTGCGATGGAGGTCGTGATGGGAAGGGACACGGGATAGGCCTGCAACCCTCTATCCAGCAAGACCTGGCGCTTTTGCCGCCGGATCTGGACCTGTTCGGGAACGTCTAACTCGTCACTCACAGTCGCTAAGGCTATTAGAAGCATGTCACTCACAAACTTGGACCTAGACTCACCGTCGTGAGCCTTTCGCATCCGCTGTTTCGCCCCAGTCCAATCAAAGGGGTGCTCTTTGACTTTCATTCAACCTTGATTGACCAAGGAAGTAGTGAATTGTGGCTGGAAATAGCGTGCGCAAATGTGGAACTTGATCCACTGGACTACATGGACACCGTTGCCAAGTTGAACTCGATTGTTGAATTCGCCCGCATTGAGGATCCACACCACACCCGAGATCTCAGCGGGGCAGCCCATAAAGAAATCTTTACCCGGCTCCTTGGCGACTTCACCGAGGAACCGCTCACCTCGGCGCTCTACTCAAGTCTTACCCAGGCCTGGTTCCCCTATGAAGACACGCTTCCTGTCCTAGATGCCCTACGCGAGCAAGGAATCACGACCGCGATTATTTCCAACATTGCCATGGACCTAGATGAGATCATGGCTCGGATGGGTATTGCGAACTGCGTTGATCATGTCTTTACTTCAGCGCAGTTAGGTTTCGTAAAGCCGAATCCTGAGATTTTTCTGGCAGTTAGTGAGGCCATTGGAATTGGCCCGGAGGACCTACTCATGGTTGGAGACAATGCGATCGACGACGGTGGCGCCGGTGCTGCGGGGATTCGAACTTTGATTCTTCCGCGAACTACAGGACCAATTCACGGTCTTGCCACAGTACTCGGCGTAGTCGCTGGCTCCCGAGCCCTTGACTCCTAGCTTCTGCTAGGACGGGTTTTGCTAGGTCTGATTTTTTTCAAACAGTAAAGCAAGCCCCAAGAGAGTCAAATCAGGCTCATGGTGAGTAATGCTTCGTGACTCGTTAACGACCACCTGGCTAAGTCCACCAGTTGCAACCACCGCTGTGACGGCACCAAGTTCTTCGATGATCCGGCCCACTAATCCGTCCACTTGACCCGCAAATCCAAAGACCGCACCTGACTGAAGAGCCTCGACTGTATTTTTCCCAATTACCGAACGTGGCGCCACCAATTCAACCTGCCGTAATTGCGCTGCACGCTGGGCCAGCGCTTCAATTGAAATTTCAATACCTGGCGCTAATGCACCCCCGAGGAACTCACCTTTCTCGGACACTACGTCGAGGTTGGTCGAAGTCCCGAAATCAACAACGATGCAAGGACCGCCGAAAAGATGATGGGCCGCGAGTGTATTAACAATTCGGTCGGCTCCAACCTCTTTCGGGTTGTCGGTAAGTATCGGGACTCCCGTCTTGATCCCAGGCTCAACAATCACCACGGGAAGGTCTGAGTAATAACGCTCGATCATGAGTCGCATTTGATGTAAAACTGCTGGCACGGTGCTACACAAAGCGACACCGGTAGCCCTAGGTTCGTTTTCGAGAAGGCCACGGTACTTCAGCGCAAGCTCGTCCGCTGTTTGCGCAGGATCGGTGTTAATGCGCCACGACTTATGAAGGACCCGGCTTTCATATAGACCAATAACCGTATTCGTGTTTCCCACATCAATCGCGAGCAGCATTAGATCATCTCCATCCGAAGATCGGCACCAATATCGAGAACCGGTGCAGAGTGGGTAATCGCCCCAACCGCAACGTAGTCAACGCCGGTAGTCGCTACATCGGCAGCCGAGTCGATTGTGAAACCTCCCGATGCCTCCAACTTCGCCCGGCCAGCAGTGACTTTGACGGCTTCTCTCAATTCGTCAATGGAGAAATTATCCAGTAGTACGAGATCCGCACCGACCGTGAGGGCTTCCTCTAGTTGATCAAGTGAATCAACCTCGACTTCAACCGGGAGATCGGGGAAATGATTCTTAATCAGTTCATAAGCCTGCGCAACCCCACCGGCAGCCACCACGTGATTGTCTTTGATCAGGGCTGCGTCTGAGAGGTTCATTCGGTGATTGAGCCCCCCGCCACACCTCACCGCGTATTTTTCCAGTGTTCGAAGTCCGGGAGTTGTCTTTCGGGTATCACGCACTTTGGTACCTGATTCCCCCAGCGCTGTGGCCCAAGCCTGGGTGGCTGTTGCGATCGCGCTGAGATGGCTCAGCAAATTCAGTGCGGGGCGTTCACCCTGCAGCAGAATTCGAGTAGGCCCGGTGATCGAGATGAGAACTTGCCCCGCAACGACGTCGTCTCCATCACTCACAGGAGTCTTAATCGACACTTCAGAACCTCCAAGAATGACGAATACGGATGCTGCCACCGGGATCCCGGCAACTGTTCCGGCTTCTCGGGCCACCAAATCCAATATAGAAACCTGGTTAATGGGAATAGTTGCAATTGAAGTCACGTCACCGTTGTCGTCACAGTCCTCATGAAGGGCGCGCAGGGCAACCTCGGATACATCAAGGGGATTGAGTCCACCGGCAATGAGTTGGTCTGCCAGTTCCTTGTTGATGTTGTGCGACTGCATCAGGTCCCTATTCCAGTGGTCGTTGTGATCAATTCACCATCGGGTGATCGGTGTGAAACTAGCCGAACCTCAAAATCAGTGCTGCGCTCGGGGTAGTCCTCGCGCCAATGTGAACCGCGGGTCTCTTTCCGAGCCAATGCATTTGCGATTAACACTTGGGAGACCGTGAACAGGTTCGCGCTCTCCCAATCTTCGGTACACGCACGGGCACCGGTGCGTTCGATATTGGCCAACCACTCTTGTGCGTGGGTTAGTGATTCCTCGCTGCGCAGTACACCGGCATTTCGATCCATCACGCTCTGCATATCTCGTCTCACTCGGTGCGGGATTAAAAATGAGTCTTGGGAAGAGTCGGCTTTCACCGGGTGACCTACAAGTTGATCAGAGTCAATGGCGTTCATGATCCGGCGGGAATACACCAAACCTTCCAACAGCGAATTGGAGGCGAGTCGATTTGCTCCATGGACTCCGGTGCAGGCGACTTCACCCGCTGCGTACAGACCCGGAATGCTCGTTCGTCCAAAAAGGTCTGTCACCACACCACCAGAGACGTAGTGCTGGGCGGGGCCTACTGGGATTAGGTCGGTCACTGGATCAATACCGCGTGATCTTGCACTTGCAAGAATTGTGGGGAATCGACGTACCCACGTGTCAGCACCCAACATGCGGCCATCAAGCCACACATGCGGGGAACCTGATGCGCGCATTACTTTCATTATTTCTTTTGCAACTACATCCCGAGGGGCTAAGTCACCAAGCTCGTGAATTGAATCCATGAAAGGCTGCAAGTCTGGGTCAAGGAGACGCGCACCTTCACCTCGCACAGCCTCACTGACAAGCGGCTGTTGGCCTTTAGCGAGTGGACCGAGCCACAAAACGGTTGGGTGGAACTGCACAAACTCGAGGTCCGCGACACTCGCACCTGCACGCAGTGCGAGTGCAATTCCATCACCTGTTGAGACATAGGGATTAGTGGTTTGTCCAAAAACTTGACCGAATCCGCCCGTAGTCAAGATCACGGCTGGGGCTAGAGCCGCACCAATGCCATCACGCTGGCCCGACCCCATGACGTGCAAGGTCACCCCCTGAGCTGCGCCATGTTCATCGGTCAATAGGTCAAGGGCCAGTGCGTTCTCAACTATTTCAATGCCTGGGTCAGTAAGAACCGCGGAGACCAACGCCCGAGAAATTTCGGCACCGGTTGCATCACCCCCGGCATGTGCAATGCGGTCGCGGTGATGTCCACCTTCTCTGGTGAGCGAAATTTCTCCGCTCGGATCGAGATCAAAATTAGCACCTAAGGTGATTAAATCCCGGACAGCCTGCGGTCCTTCCGTGACGAGCACCTCGACAGCTTGTGGATTACACAACCCGGCGCCGGCTGTAATGGTGTCGTCTCGGTGCTCTGAAGGTGAATCATCTTCAGCCAGCGCTGCTGCAATTCCGCCTTGTGCCCAGCGGGTTGACCCTTCATCTATTTGAGCCTTCGTCAGAATCACAACGCTTCGACCAGTACGACGGGCGTGAATTGCTGCAGAGAGGCCGGCGACGCCTGAACCGATCACGATCACATCAGCGGTGATCTGCCAACCGGGTGAATCCGAGGTCAGCCAGCGTGGGATGTGAATCTCACTCACTCCGATTCACTTTCCCCACCGTCATGTTGTCAATTAAACGAGTTGACCCAAGGAGACCGGCAAAAAGTATTCGACCCTGAGTCGCATTTTCTGTTCCATCTAGTTTACGTGTGAGATCCGGTGTCATGGCGACTAAATAGGATGTTTTAATCTCCCCTGATAGTTCATCCCGTGCCGCACTTAGTTTCGCGTCGATGTTTCCTTCAACTCGCTGTGCCGCGAAGAGCGCGCGAGAAATGGAAGCCGCTTCAGTGCGCTGCTCGGGATTAAGGAAAACATTGCGCGAACTCATGGCCAATCCGTCAGGCTCGCGTCGAGTTTGCACTCCAACGACTTTAACGGGGAAGTTGAGTTGTTGCACCATATGTGAAATAAGCGCTAACTGCTGGTAGTCCTTCTCGCCAAAAGCGGCAAAGTTTGGTTGAACTAGGTTCAGAAGTTTCGCAACAATTGTGAGTACGCCGGCAAAATGCCCCGGACGATCCGCCCCTTCGAGTATCGAACCCAGTGGCCCAGGTTGCACGCTGACATATTGCGAGCTTTCAATTCCATCGGGGTACATCTGACTCACGCTGGGGGCAAACACAATGTCAACGCCGCTGGCCTCGCACTGTGCAAAATCACTTTCCAATGTCCTTGGGTATTGCGACACATCGGTTGCACTCCCAAACTGGGTCGGATTCACAAAAATTGACACGATAACTTCGCCACCGGGGCCAACCAATGCCCTTGATGCATCAACGAGATCGAGGTGCCCTTGATGCAGTGCACCCATTGTTGGAACAAAAGCCCGAACGACCCCAGGCTCTCGTGTCAGATCACCGATGTCGTGGATCAACTTGGTCATGTTTTCTCACCTAATTCAATGAGAAGATCCGCTGCTTGGTCAACGGAAAGCAAACCTGCGGCGAGTGCTCGGTCGGTTGCCAGCCGGGCGAGGGCGCGATACGCACTTTGTGAACTTGGACGGTCCTGCAACGCGTCAAGGTGTTTGCGAATCACTTCGCAGTCTCCACGAGCAACCGGACCGGTGAGGCCTTTGTCTCCTAGTCGCAAAGCATTATCGAGAGAAGCGCTCAAAAGTGGTGCAAGTAGACGCTGCGGACTTTCCATTCCTGACTGTGCCAAAAGAGATGCGGCCTCATTGACAAGGACATTGAGGTAGTTTGAACCCATCACCATCGCGGTGTGGTAAATCGCTCGTGACTCTTCGGGGACCCAAACCGGCTCGCCACCCATCTCAACCACGAGTGCTTCGGCTACAGGTCGCAACACGTCGGTAGTGGTCACTCCAAATGGCGTGTCTGCCAACCGCGCTAGGTCAACACTGGTTCCGGTAAACGTCATGACCGGGTGAATTGCCATAGGTGAGACTTGCGGCGCCGAATCAAAAACTGAAATCCCGTAACTTCCGGAGGTGTGGGCCACGAACTGGCCTGGGATGAAAACCTCACTGGAGGAAAAACCACGAACGAGGTCCGGAAGGACACTGTCGGGAACGGCCAGAATAACCAACTCAGATTCCCCCACAACTTGATCGGCGGGTTTTATCGGGACCCCGGGAAGGAGCGCTTCCGCGCGCAGTCGCGATAAATCCGAAACTGCACTGACACCCGTGCAGTTGTGGCCGGCCGAGCGCAGTGCGGCGCCCAAGACAGCGCCGACCCGGCCTGCCCCTACTACCCCAATGCGCAAACGGGGAGGTGCGTCCATGTCAAAAGCCTAGGGGTGACTAACGTCGTGTCCCATGTCCCCATACATTCCCTGGATCGATGCTTGGGAGGGCGCAGCATTCGGGCCCAGTGGCTTTTATGGCGAGTTCGGGTCCAAGGGAAGAAATCCTTATGAGCACTTTCGCACAGCCGTTACGTCGAATCCGGATTTGGCAGGAAAACTATTTCCCTATCTGCTCGAAACTTATCAGTACTGCGGTTCACCTCCGCAATTCTTAATCCTCGATGTCGGCGGATCTGATGGCCAACTGATGACCAATGTGCAGAGCCTCATCCGTGAAAACGGACTCAACTGGAAAACTCAAATCTACGATGTATCCAGTGGTGACGCGCGAAAGATTCCGATCCGGGAGAAATTCGGTGTCGTAATTGCCCATGAACTCTTAGATGACATTCCCACTTCAGTTGTCGAATTCGACCTGGATCTCACACCGCGTCTGGTTCTTGTTGACCCAACTAGCGGCCATGAACAGTTGGGCGAAACCATTTCACAACCGGAATGGGAGTGGCTAGATAAGTGGTGGCCGCAGACGGCACCGCATGCTCGCCGAGAGGTGGGAATGACACGTGATCACACCTGGGTTGGATTGATCAATGTTTTCAGTGTTGGTCGGGCCATCGCCATTGACTATTCGCATTCACTGGATCAAAGAACCAAAGGACTATTTGATGCCGGAACCCTCACCGGATATCAACGTGGTAGTTCTGTTCGCGCGATTCCTAATGGTGAAGTAAACATCACTGCTCATGTTGCATTAGATTCCTGTGCAAGCGCTGCCGTGGCATCGCGGGCAGACATCACAGCCACTTCGATCATTGATGTTGATCCTGATCACAACGACTTCCGGTGGCTCATTCAGGACTTTGGAGTTCGACCGTGAAACGATGTACACATGCGTAGCGTGATTGCCGGTATTGGCTTGGCCCCCGGCGAAATCAGAATTGATCTTGGTGAATTTCACCCCAGCTCTCAGGGAGGTTTTCAACTACACCTAACCCTCGATGGTGAGGTGATCACCGGTGTGGAACCACGTATTGGCTTTATGCACCGCGGCGCCGAAAAACTCTTTGAGGTTCGCGACTACCGGCAAATCATGATGCTGGCCAATCGTCATGACTGGTACGCCCCGTTTTCATCGGAACTCGGCGTTGCCCTAACCCTTGAATCTGCAATGGGAATTCACCCCCCTGAACGAGCCACCTGGATCCGAATGCTGCTGGCTGAATTCACCCGCATCTCAGCACTCATTGCATTCCTGCCGACACCGCAGACTCAACAGGTCCGCAACCGGATTGCTGACCTGTTCGAGTTCGTCACGGGAAATCGAGTGCACCCCATGTACGCGCGTATTGGCGGTGTTGCTCACGACATCCCCACAGAAACCGACGAACAAAGTCACGCAATTCTTGGTGAATTACAAAGGATTCTCCCCAGTCTGCGTGAGAGTCTTAATCAGAGCGAGTTGCGCGGATTGGCAGTTTTATCCAATGCTGATTCAATTTCATTTGGCACTAGCGGACCTGTGGCCTGGGCCAGCGGACTCAACAACGATCTTCGATTCGACACCGATTATCTTGAATACAAAGAGTTAGGTCTCTCAAAGCCAACGGCGTATCGGGATGGGGACGCTTACTCTCGCTTTTTAGCACTAATTGATCAAGTCACTTTGAGTATCGATTTGATCAAAGAAATATTCCCACACCTTGAGGCCACAAACGGATCAGATGTCAATGTAGTTCTCCCCAAAGTAGTGCGCGCACCCGAAGGAAATACCTACAGTTGGGTTGACGGACCAACAGGAATTAACGGTTGGTATTTGGTGAGCGCCGGGGATAAGACTCCATGGCGACTGAAACTGCGGTCTGCTTCATTTAACAATTTCCAAGCCTTGGTCCCCACGTTGGCGGGACACCGAATTGATCAATTGGCTTCAGCAATCAGCAGCATGTTTCTGGTTATTGGTGACTTGGATCGTTAGCCCGAATATAGGTGGCGAATCGAGCCCGAAGCAGTGTTTCCATGTCAGGATCAATTTCCCCATGACCAAACATTTGCTTGGTGGCCCGAACGGTTTCAATAAATGTCCCGCCAATTGATCCAAGGTCTCCACCCTCGCCCTCAATCGCAATCATGCCCGGCATGTGTGAGAAGACATCAGTGAAGAAACCGATATCTAACTTCTTTTCCGCCAGATGGAAAGCCTGGTGCCGGAGTTCGTCAAAGGGCAGGTCTTCAAGCATCGTTTCACTCATGGGAGCACAGTACTTTGATCACGTGTCTGTCGTTGGGCCCTGGTCTCTCGCCACGCACAGGCTCTCCAGCCACAGTGAAGATATGACGAGCAGGATTCCCCCCAACGCCGCCAGGAAGCCATTAATGGTCGCGCTCCAGCCGGCCGGGGTGTCAAGATTCCCCATTGAGGCAAGCGCAACCCCAGCGTAGAAGCCAGCGATGGCCGCGCCTGTTCTGCTCCCAGCCAGCGCTAACACCGCGATCCGAGCCGAGGCCAGCGGCGGAAATGGCTTAGTTCCCGGTTCTCGTTTAAGGCGGGGTTTTGCCGTGTAGGTCCAAATGCCAAATCCGCCACCAAGAATCCATAATGCACCGGCTGCCATGGCCGGGACGGGGAGTGAGCGGGAACTTTGACCCATAACAATCTGGGCGAGTGCAAATCCGATTGCCATCAAAATCAATGCGATGACGAAAAGCCGGGAAATCTTCGTGGTATGCATTAGCGCTCAAGTCCGATCTCAAGACGTTCAATTACTTGCATCGATGACTCCAACCTGTTAACGGGTCCAGCACCGGGAAGTTCACTGAACTGTCCATCTAATTTCAAAGCGGTCCACGGGGCGGTGACAAATACTCGTTCCCACGCCCGAGGGTGCGGGAGTGTCAGGATCGGATCAGCACTTGTCACAGGATCACCATTCTCCCAGAACGCGATTACATCAAGGTCCAACGTCCTTGGACCCCAACGAACTTCACGGGTCCGAGAATGGGCATCTTCTATTTCGTGAAGTCTGGTAAGGATGTCCAGACCTGAAAGTTCAGTATCAAAAAGTGCTACCGCGTTGATAAAGTCGTCCTGCTCAACACCACCAACCGGTTTACTTCGATACAGAGGCGAGCTTGCGACGGCGGTCAGCACCTCTGAGAGTTCCCGATAGGCGAGCTGTACCGTCTCAATGGGGTTGCCCAGATTTGCACCGAAAGCAACGAGAACTGTATTTGTCATGAGCCGATGAATTTTGCTCGAGTGACAATCACGTCGCCGAACTCACCCTCAATGGGTGCATCGGGCTTATGAACTCGGATCTTGGCAAAAACCACCTGCGGGAATGCCAAGCAGTCGGTGGCAATGAGTTCAGCAAGTTTTTCTATCAGGTCCACGGGCTCTCCGGCAATTCGCGCACGGATTGAATCTGCTACCTCGGCGTAGTTAACGGTGTCCGCAAGATCATCGGTGTGTGCCGCGTGCGAGATGGAAAGCCCTAAAGTTGCATCGACACTGAAATACTGGCCGTTGATCCGTTCGTGTTCCAGAACGCCATGGTGACCGAATTCACGCAGTCCTAATAATTCAATTGAGTCAATTGCGGGATTCGGGTTGATCGCACTCAGAGCCTTGTACGCATCGGAAGTTGATTGAACGTCATGAACTCGAACACCCCATGCGCCGCGTTGAAGAAGATAGGCGGATGCGGCAGCCGATGCGACGTCACGCACACCTACGTCTCGAGGTGTTCCTTCGGTGTCTGCGAGCAAAGCGCCAAGGAATCTTTTGCGGGAAACCCCAACAAGCACTGGGTAGCCAATGCCCAATAAGGCATCAATGTTCTGGAGCAGTTCCCAGTTGTGCTCAGCTTCTTTTCCGAAACCAATCCCAGGATCGAGAATGATGTTGCTACGGTGGATTCCTGCGTTCAGTGCCGCTTTTGTTCGGTCCTGCAATTCCGAACACACTTCAACGAGTGCATTTTTATAGTGGATATTTTCTTGCATCGTCTTGCTCGGACCACGCCAATGCATAACCACAATGGGGACACCAAAACTTGCCACAACATTAAACATGTCAGGATCGGAGAGACCTCCACTTACATCGTTTACCATCCGAGCGCCGGCGGAAATCGCAGCTGCGGCGACCTCCGAACGCATAGTGTCAATACTTACATAAGTCCCCTGAGCAGATAATCGCTCAATGACAGGAATGACGCGTTCTAATTCAATTTCGAGTGAGATTCTCTCGGCGCCAGGACGAGTGGACTCTCCCCCGATGTCAATAATGTTGGCGCCATTAGCAACCATTGAAGTAGCGGCATCAACTGCTGACTTCACTGAATCAAATTGACCACCATCGGAAAATGAGTCTGGGGTTAAATTCAAGATCCCCATAATCACCGGGGCGTGAGCGAACACGGGAGTTAGAGTCCAGTGATTAACGTCATGGCCTCAGAGCGGGTTACCGCATCACGCAATACCCCACGCACAACGCTTGTGGTCGTAACCGCACCCGGCTTACGGACTCCGCGCAGTGACATACACATATGCTCCGCTTCCAGAATTACGATTGCACCCCGTGGTTGCAAAATTCTCATTACCGAATCGGCTATCTGGCCCGTGAGTCGTTCCTGAACCTGTGGTCGCTGGGCAAAAACATCAGTGACCCGCGCTAGTTTCGAAAGCCCGGTAATACGACCATCTTCATTTGGGATGTAACCGATGTGGGCATGTCCATAGAACGGCAACAAATGGTGTTCGCACATACTGTTGAAATTAATGTCCTTCACAATCACGAGTTCATCGTGGCCGAGATCAAATGTTGTGGTGAGAACTTCTTCTGGCGTTTTGTGCAATCCACCAAATATTTCGGCATATCCACGAGCAACCCGAGCAGGTGTATCGATGAGTCCGGGTCGATCCGGGTCTTCTCCGATTGCGATTAACAGATCACGAGTTGCTTTCTCAACACCCGCAAAATCGTAGGGTGCTTTAGGCCCTGGACTCTTGATACTGATCGGGTTGATGTCACTCATGATGAATTCAAACTATACGTCGGATTTGGCGGCATCAAGTGCAGGTACTTCCACCGGTCCACTAATGTCTGGCGACCTACGTGCCGAACCCGTCCACGCACCCCGAGGCTCGCGTAAGTTCAATTCGGCAAAGATCTCTGCGATCTCCTCTTTTTGGAGTGTCTCTCGCTCCATCAGTGCAACGACAATTGCATCAAGTGCTTCCCGGTTTGCGACAAGTAGGTCATAGGCCTCTTGATGCGCAGTTTCGATGAAAGCGCGAACTTCTTCGTCGATCGCAGCGGCGACTTCCTCTGAGAAGTCTCGAGTGTGACCCATGTCGCGGCCCATGAACACTTCACCCTGTTCTCGACCGTACTTGATAGCTCCCAGCCGTTCAGTCATGCCGTATTGCATCACCATGGCTCGAGCAACAGCCGTTGCTTTCTCAATGTCATTGGATGCACCGGTCGTGGGATCATGAAAAATCAATTCCTCGGCTGCGCGGCCGCCCAGCATGTAAGCCAACTGATTGAGCATTTGGCTTCGGGTCGTGGAGTATTTTTCCTGATCGGGCAACACCATGGTGTACCCGAGTGCACGTCCACGCGGCATGATCGTAATTTTGTGCACGGGATCATTGCCGGGAAGTGCTGCGGCGACAAGTGCGTGCCCCGCTTCGTGGTAGGCGGTGATCAGGCGTTCTTCATGGTCCATTGCTCGAGTGCGCTTTTGTGGTCCTGCCATAACCCGATCAATTGCTTCGTCCATGATCACATTGGTGATCTCAGATGCGCCTTCACGCGCGGTCAGCAACGCGGCTTCGTTAAGTACGTTGGCCAGGTCAGCACCGGTGTAACCGGGGGTTCTGCGAGCCACGTTCATCATTTCTACGTCATCACAGAAGGGTTTTCCCTTTGCGTGCACCTTGAGAATCTCAAATCGGCCATTGAGATCGGGGCGTTCGACGGCAATTTGTCGATCAAAGCGACCGGGACGCAGTAGCGCTGGGTCCAAGATGTCGGGGCGGTTGGTCGCAGCGATCATGATCACTCCACCGGAAACGTCAAAGCCATCCATTTCCACTAACATCTGATTAAGTGTTTGCTCGCGCTCGTCGTGGCCGCCACCCATTCCCGCGCCACGATGCCTACCAACTGCATCAATTTCATCCATGAAAATAATTGCTGGAGCATTTGCTTTTGCTTGTTCAAAAAGATCACGCACACGACTTGCACCAACACCGACAAACATCTCGACGAAGTCAGATCCGGAAATCGAATAGAAAGGAACACCTGCTTCTCCCGCAACTGCGCGAGCCAGAAGTGTTTTACCTGTTCCCGGTGGTCCGTAGAGCAAAACACCCTTGGGAATCTTGGCACCCACCGCTTTGAACTTTTCGGGGTCCTGGAGGAAATCTTTGATCTCCTCGAGTTCCTCAACCGCTTCCGCGGCTCCGGCAACATCTGCAAATGTAGTTTGCGGCATGTCTTTGGTGACCAACTTGGCTTTTGACTTACCAAACTGCATCAGTTTGGAACCGCCACCCTGCATTTGGGAAAAAATGAAGACCATGATGAGGACTAAAAGAATGAACGGGATGAGTGAAATTATCAGGGTGAAAAGAATGTTTTCTGATGGAACCACGACGTTATAACCACCGGGAAGGGCTCCCGAGTCGGCTTCGGTCTGCAACAATTCTTGAAGAACTATCCCTTGACCGGTGACGTAGGTGCTGCGAATCGTTTCACCATTTTTGAGAACGAGTTCCAGGACTTGATCACGATCGGTGATGGTAGCCGTATCAACATTGCCATCGGAAATTTCGGAGATAGCCGCGCTGGTGTCCACTTCCTCGGGTGCACCAACTCCTGAAATCAAGCTTGAGCCGACGAGAACAAAAATGATCGCCATGGCGATCCAAAATATTGGTCCCCGCAAAATCTTCTTGAAATCCACTCCGTCACGGTACTACGCCCAGAGGCACTCGATTGCGCTGCATCAAGGGTTATGCGTTAGGCGAAAAGACCGATTCCAAGTTCGTGCCAGGGGGCTGCACGCTTGGTCACCGGTGGCGTCAAGTCTCTGGCGTCAGGTCTCAGGATTCGTAGACGTGTGGGGCCAGTGTGCCAATTGATCGCAGATTGCGATAGTTCTGGTCGTAGTCCAATCCGTAGCCGACCACGAATTCGTTCGGGATGTCAAAGCCGACATATTTCGCGTCAACTTTCATTTTCATGCCCTCTGGCTTGCGAAGGAGCGTGAAGACCTCGAGGGACTTAGGCTTTCGCGAACCCAAGTTTTTGAGCAACCAGGTAAGGGTTAGCCCTGAGTCCAGGATGTCCTCAACCACCAAAACATTGCAGCCAGCAATATCAGCATCAAGGTCCTTCAGGATTCGAACCACACCGCTGGAAGCCGTTCCCGAGCCGTAGGAGGAAACCGCCATCCAGTCCATGTGGGCCTGACGAGGGAGTGCTCGCGCTAAATCAGCCATCACCATCACGGCACCTTTGAGAACACCAACCAGCAGCAGTTCCTCATCAGCGGGATAGTCAGCAGCGATTTGAATGGCCAACTCGGCAATCCGGTCATGTATTTGCTCTTCGGTGAGGAGTACATGATCTAACTGACCTTCTATGTGCCGTGCGTCCACGCATTGCTCCTTTAGTTTCCCTGGCTGAACACTAGCCTTCCATACTCTCTATTCGCGGTCACACCTAATGGCAGTGCAATCCCACCTTGTCCCGACCACCCAGAAATGAGCGCTTCAACGCTCATGACATGTTGGTGGGTGAGTGGAGAGTTTTCGCGGGTTCCCGCAGTTAATTGATCAAAGCACAACTTGATCAGTCGAGTGCGGATCGCGCTGGGAACACTTTCCAATTCTTCGACACCCATGCTGACCTGCGTCTCCGATTTCTGCGCAGCACGAAAATATTCATCAGCCATGTGATCAAGTGCCCGGTTATCAGATCGCAACATATCGGCGGTTCGCACGAGCCCTGAAATAATCGATGGACCGAATTCATCACTCAATGTGTCAAGATGTTTGCGCATTTTAACCCGCGAAAAAACTTCATCAAAATTATGTGGATCTTGCCAGGGCGTGATTTCTAGTGGAGTTAGCAGTTCCACCACCGCAGTCTCAATTTCGCCACGTGAATGTGACAAAAACGGCCGGTGCCACGTCTTGGTGCACGCGGACATTGCTGACAAACTATGAGCTCCCGAGCCACGAAGCAGTCGCAGTAACACTGTTTCAGCTTGGTCATTTGCTGTGTGGCCCAGCAGGATCGGGCGCCCGTTGGCGACTTCTAAAAGTGCAGCACGCCTTGCCATTCGAGCCGCCATTTCCATGCCGCCATCGGTTCCAACGTCAACAGTACGGACCTCAATCGAGGTAGCGCCCAACTTCGTGGCGGCTAATGCTGCACTACTTGCAATTCCGGCAGAGCCAATCTGCAGGCCATGATCAACAACAACAGCCTGCACGGTGAAACCGGACCGTTCCCCAACCCACACCGCAACGGCTGTGAGAACGAGTGAATCCGCGCCACCGGAAAGGCCAACCACCACTGAATCCGTGCCAGGGTCCAAACACGCCTTGACACTGTTACGCAGAGCAACCACTGTTTGAGATGCTGGCTTATTCATGATGGCTCATTCATGGTGGATAAGCATTCGTTTTCGCCAAGTTATCGGGTTTTCAATTTCAGCCATGGTCGGCAAATTCTCCGGCGACTCCCACACGACATTGAAGTCCGCAATTCCCATCTCGGCAACACAGTTGCTGACAAAAGCTTCACCTTTTCGGTATTGCATGAGTTTTTCATCCATCCCGATAAGTCTGGTTAACAGTTTCTTATTTGAATCACGTCGGAGTTCAAATTTGCGTCGAATCTCAGAGACACTCGGAACCAGATCGGGTCCACCCTGATCCATAACAAAATCCGCGTGGCCTTCCAACAGGGTCAAGAGGGCGACAATTCTTCGATAGATCCCCACCTGATCATCACTTTGAACTAGCTCAATCACACTCGAATCGTCGTTGCGAATAACAGCATTGACAACTTGAATGAGACGCCACGGGTACGCCCGCCCCGGTAGTTTCCCAGCGCCAATCATTTCCTTGATCAAGTCAATGAAATATCCCTGCATCCAGGGGACTGCGCCAAATTGAAGTCGGTGGGTTTCTTCATGGAGGCACACCCATAGTTGAAAGTCGCGTTCGTCAACGTCAAGTGACTGCGCCACCTGGGTGATGTTTGGTGCAACCAGGAGTAAGCGACCCGGACTGACCAGCGCTTCGTACTGACCCAGTACTTTTCCTGATGCCCAACCCAAAGCAAGCCCCGTCTGGATAGCCCCTGCTCGGTCAGCCAAAGGATTCCCGTCCTCACCAGCCTCTGATGCGATTTCAGCAATAACGCCCAAAGCATTCATATTTGATTCAATCCAACCCACTCGATCCACCACAACGGTTTCGTGGGTCACCGGGGCGTGCAGTAGCGACACAGCAGTGATTTCACGCGTTGCAACTTGAGCAAGTTCACGCAATGAAGCAACAACCTGGGCCGCGTGTTCAGGACTGACCTTGGGACCTGTAGGCATAGTGCGCCTCGAGGCCCTTCGGATGAGGTCCGAATGCGGGATCACTGTCACAGGCATCCGCATTTTGCGAGTTTGGCAGCAATGAGATCCATTGAATTTCGAGCGCTGGTCAGAGATCCAACCTGGTTACCCATCATGACAAAAACAAGGAGCCGTCCGCTTTTATCCAACACGGTTCCCGCTAATGAAGACACTCCAGTGAGTGAACCTGTTTTGGCTCGAACAACACCAGCACCAGCCTGCGTTCTCTTCGTGTCAAAGCGTGTTTCCAGTGTCCCCGTGCGACCTGCAACGGGAAGGCCGGTGGCAATCGCGGCCCATTGAGATTTGTCACCGCGCACCATCTCGGTCAGTACCTGCGCAACAGTCGTGCTCGTCATCTTGTTCTGCTCCGAAAGCCCACTGCCGTCAAATAGATTCAAATTCTTTGTTGAAATACCGTTTTGATCCAAAATCAACTTGGTCGCGCGAGCACCACCTGCGAAACTTCCTTCGCCAACAGTTTTCTGGCCCACAAGGTGCGCGAGAACTTCAGATACGTCATTATCTGATTCCCGCAACATTTCTTCAACGATCGCGCTGACGGGTTCAGAGAGCACCGATGCCAATTGGACTGAACTAGCAGGGGTTTTACCCCGTTTGACAATCCCTACCGAAATCCCGGCCTGTCTTAATCGTTGAGAAAATAGTTGAGCTGCTTGTTTCGCCGGATTTGAGACACGCGCGACTGAGCCGGGACTCACTCGAGCTCCACCCACACTCAGCGCTGATACAGGGGCTGCAACTCCAGCCTTAGGGAAACTCGTTTTCCAGCCAGGTCCCAGGAGTGGTCCGGTAAATAGCGAGTCATCGTAAAAAAGTTTTATCTTCTTTTGATTTTTTGATGTCAGGGCACTGATTGTTTTTTGCGCCAAAGCCTTCAGTGAGTTCGCACCTTTTGCTCTCGGTAACAGCGGGTCACCTCCACCTACCAAGTACAAATCTGTGCCATTGAGTTTCGTTTGGGTAGCCAGACGAGTATTGGGCCCAAGTGAACTCAGTGCTGCAGCAGCCGTCAGTACCTTGTTCACCGAGGCGGGAATTCGCGCCCTATCTACTTGATCACTGAAAATTACTTTTTCACTCACCGGGTCAACAACGAGCATAGAGAATTTCCCCAGCGACGGGCTTTGGGTCAGTTTGCCAATTGAGCGGTCTAACCCCGTGGTGCTGGGAGCGGGAGCACTACTGCTCAGCGGTTGATAAACACTTGGGACGGGGCCACTCGGCGGCGCAGCCACAACTTCCGTGGGAACGGAAATCAGTCCTAAAATCAAGCCACATGTTCCTGCAACAACACCGAGGCGCCGCACCGAGTCCGTCCCATAAATGCGCATTACGCCTACTGTAAGTCACCACGGCGCCCAGAAATCACACTGCCCGGTAATGTGCTCCCATGGATCCCCTCGTATTTGACGTCACCATTGAAATCCCCGGCGGCAGCCGCAATAAATACGAAGTTGACCATACAAGTGGCCGCATTCGCCTAGATCGCATGCTTTTCACCTCAACCCGCTACCCCCATGACTACGGGTTTATCGACAACACCCTCGGTCTTGACGGTGATCCCCTCGATGCCCTCGTGCTCGTTCAGGAGCCGACATTTCCTGGCGTAGTGATTTCCTGCCGCGCCGTTGGAATGTTCCGCATGACCGATGAAGCTGGCGGAGACGACAAGGTGCTGTGCGTTCCGGCCGGTGACCCCCGCATGGAGCACCTCCGCGATATTCATCACGTTCCCGAATTCGACCGGCTCGAAATCCAACACTTCTTTGAGGTGTACAAAGACCTTGAACCCGGTAAATCAGTTGAAGGTGCTACCTGGACCGGGCGCAAGGAAGCTGAAGACGAAATTCACCTTTCGTGGGAGCGCGCTAAATCCCACTAGGCGAAAGCCCTACTCGGCCGCGCTCTCACTGGGTGCGGCCGTCGCATTCAAAGTGACCTGCAGCGGTATAAAAGTCTGGACCCGGATTGGTTCTGGCAGTGGAGTTAGGCCATATGTTTCAAATGAACCTTGTCCTGAGAGTCGCTCGAAAAATTGAACGGTTGACAGAGGTAGCGGCTCTCCCGGCGTGTTGCACAAAGTGGCGTGTGCCGTACCCAGGATCGGCCAACCAATGAGGGGTTGACCTTCAGCCAAAACAATTTTTGATGCAGCCAGGTCGAAGTTTCCTTCAACGGGAACACCGCCAGTTGCTGGCGTTGCGATCAAGGAAGTGGGTTCGACGGTCACGGTCATCGCGCCTGCACCGACCTTTTGCAATTGCGTGTCATCTGGGCCAATAATTTCTTCCTGGACCTGTGTTGCGGCCATAGGAATCTGATTGTTAATTGCTACAACAATGGGAAGCACCGCGACAGCGCCCTCTATTGCAAACATTTCATTGATCAGGTCTAGTTGGGTGGGAAATTTTTGGCCGAGCTCGAGTGTTCTGGACACACCCGATGACCACGACTCCGGTGCTGCGTTTGAGAGGTAGGTTGTCATCGCTTCCACGGAGCCAGTTCCACCTTCGACACTCATTACCGTCATTTCCGGCAACCCAGCGAGGTCGTAGCCAGGGTTGAGTGCAGCGATTGCCGGGTCATCCCAAGCGGTGATGGTCCCCGACAACATTGCGCCAAGCACGCTGGCGTCCAGGATCAAACCTTCAAGTCCAATAACGTTGTAAGCAAGCGTGACGCCATAAGAAAAAATGGGGACGGTAATAATCTCTGCGGTGCACTGCTCGCCAAAAGCTGCAAGTTCCTCAGTAGTGGGGGCCGAGGTGGTGATCACGACGCCAGCAGGAGTATCAGCGCCTACTTCAGTCATCGATTGTTCGGGGCAGACTCCACTGAGAGTGACATTCACCGGATCAACGCTCCCCGCGAATTCCTCGGGAACAAGAATATCTTGGTTTCCTGTCTGACAGGTAATTTGGTTTTCAAGTTGTGCGGCTAAAACGTCCGGGGGCATCGGTGGCGTACAGGCACTGAGTGAGATCGATGCGGTTAGTACTGAAACGACTGTGAGGGCAATGCCCCAGCCTCGGTTACGATTCTGGTTCATTGCCCTCACCCTGTCGTTGTATTTAACTTGCCGTTGTATTTATGTTGTTGCGATTAGCTTTTGAGACTACTTGATTTCGAGAGCCAGAGCCTTTGCCTTAGCAAGCACCTTACCTGCTACTGGAACGTAGCCGAGCGCAGATGCACGCTGTGGTCCACACTTCTGGAGCACGTAGTCAGCAAATTGACGGACACCCAAACCGTTGGGGCCCTTGCCATCTGTGCGAACCAACATGTAGGTGAAGATCGCAACCGGGTAAGCACCCTTGACCTGCACCTTGTAGTTGAGGTTAACGAGACCATCTGGCTGAATATTGGTCTGGTTTGCGAGGTTCTTCGCGGCACTTGCCGATGAAGGAGCGATGAATTCGCCCAGCGCATTTGCAACTCGAGCGGAAGGGTATCCCTTGGCGTCGCCGAGGTCTACGTAACCGATTGCACCGTCTGTAGCGATGACGTTTGCCATAACACCGGCGTTGCCCTTGCCTGCGATGCTGTTTGCGAGTGGCTTACCGCCTGGGAAGGAGGTTGAGAAATCGTCCTGGACCTTGGTCCAGATCGTTGGTGCCCACGCATTGAGGTACTGAAGTGTGTTGTTCGAGGTACCCGAGTTGTCGGAGCGGTAAGCAACGGTAATTGGAGTTGCTGGGATCGACTTGGCAATACGGGTATTGGTCTTAAGAATCTCTTTGTCATTCCACGTGGTAATGGCTCCACCGAGAATTTTCGCAAGAGTGGTCTGGGTCAACTGAATTGAAGAACCGAGTGTGCGTCCGGTCATTGCATTTTTCAAGTTGATGGGGAATGCGACAGCTCCACCAACGTTGGGGATGTATTCCCAACCAAAGGTTGGCGCACCGCTGGTGTAGGCACTATCGGTCTGGCCGTAGGTAAATGTTCCCTTGGTGAAGTTGGACTTACCGGTACCTGATCCTGTGCTGGTATATTGAATCGTGAAGTTAGTCTGCGACGCATTGAAGTCAGATGCGCATGCTTGCAGGAATACGAAGGGGAAAGATGCTCCACCACCGCTGATAGTTTGTGCGGCGTTTGCTGGAACTGCGATTACCAAACTGGAAGCGGCAATTGCCGTAGCCCCAGCAATACTTGTTGCAAGTGCAAAAATTCTGCGCACTGTGTCTCCTTATGATCGAGTGGATAACCTGATTGCTTAAAACCTAATGTCCCAAAGTGACCTGAAATCATCACTTACTTTTCTAGATTCCTACATTTAGGTGAACAGTTCATGTACACAGCCACCAACAGCCCCAACTGTTAACCAAAACGCCCGTTTACGTAATCCAATGTTCGCTGATCCCTTGGGTTACCAAAAATTTCAGTGGTCAATCCCTGCTCAACAACGTAGCCTGGTTGGTTTTCTTCAGCCAGAAAGAATGCGGTGTAATCGGACACTCGAACAGCCTGTTGCATATTGTGAGTGACGATAATGATCGTGATGTCTTTGGACAACTCTCGAACTGTCTCTTCAATTTTAAGTGTTGAAGCTGGGTCAAGCGCTGAGCAAGGCTCGTCCATGAGTAGAACATGTGGGTTAACCGCGAGTGCTCGGGCAATTACCAAACGTTGCTGCTGTCCACCGGAAAGGTCCCCGGCAGGAGCATTTAAGCGGTCCTTCACTTCCTTCCACAGACCAGCTGAGGTCAATGTTTGCTCAACTAAAGCGTCATGATCAGGTCGTTTCATCCCCGATAATTTGAGGCCCGAGAGAACATTTCCTCGGATTGTCATCGATGGAAACGGGTTTGGTTTTTGAAAAACCATTCCGATTGATAGGCGGATGTGGACCGGGTCAACATCTTGACGGTAGATGTCCTGACCTTCGTAGAGGATTTCACCCGCTAGAGCTGCCCCTGGGATTAATTCATGCAGACGATTCAAAGTCCGAATGAAAGTTGACTTACCGCAACCTGAAGGTCCAATGAGGGCCGTTACGGTG
>JBIIOS010000115.1:0-5537 GCA_044336805.1 Candidatus Nanopelagicales bacterium | reverse complement strand
TTCATCTCGATCGATGTATTCCTTGACTCGCTCGAGTACTCGGGGGTCAAAGACCACGTCACCATTGAGCCAAATCACCCCGCCGGGACCAGAGAGCCGCAGCGCCTTGAGCAGACTGCGATTGGTATTTGTTTGGTCGTAGGACTCGTTGTAAACGTACAGATTGTTTGGGAAGGACTCGATAATGAGTTCAAGTTTAAATCCTATGACCGTCATGACCCGCAACTCTTCACCAAAAGCTGCGCTGAGATTATCCATCTGCTGGCGCATAATTGTTCGACCGTCAGCGAGGGGGGTGAGGGGTTTAGGCCATGGGCGCCCAAGTCGAGTGCCCATTCCGGCGGCTAAAATTACTGCTGTTTGAGTCACCCGGGGAGCCTACTGTCTATGGCGACTAGGACTGAACTTGCCGCACGCGTTGAATAAGACTCAGAGCAGATTCATATGCGGCGATCTCCGAGGCGATTGCTGACCAAAATGCCTGCGTGCTACTTCCCTTAGCGGTGTCACCGAAGTAATATGTTCGCATCCGGGCACGATCATCGTGGCGTGTATCAATACCTAGATTCGTTGAAATCAATTCACCAATACGTGAAATGGAAGCTTGATCAATAACAGCGCACACTGCCGACATGGGGGAGTCAGCGAGTAGTTGAGCCGGATTGGATCTACGGTCGGTAAGCAAAATAGGAGATTGCGGTCTGAGATACAGGAAGTCAAGGGTCACACTGGAGACATCAGCGATCAGCAGGTCGGTTTCAGGCAAAATTCCCAAGATGTTGGCATTCGGCAAATAGACATGTGGAGCCCCTGCTTGGGAAATTAGGTTGACAATTTTCTTGTGGTTTGTTCGGACGAGTGGATCTGCCGATTCAACAACTCGGGGGTGCGGCTTGTAGACCAACCGAGCGTGAGGAATTGCGAGCGCCGCCTGAACAATTTGCGGTCCATAAAGGTCAACGGAGGTGTAGTTATTGACTTCGTCTTCACCTTCCCACGTCGGGGCATAGGTAATTGTTGTTAAATCACTTTCAGCGAGCGGGCTGGCAATGTCAAGATCAAGTTGAGGTCTACCGACACTTACAAGGTGGCTCGGATCAAACCAAGTAATGGCTGCCGCATGACGATCTACTGCGGCTTGTCCCGCTACGAAAACCTTGTCATAAGCCTTTGCTTGATTACTCACCATACAGATTTTGTCGCTCTCGCCGTGGTTTACGTGAATGTGAACGGCCTGTTGAAATGAGAGAGATTGGAAATTAGTCCAACCATTATTCACATAAATCACGGCGTGAAAATCTGCTCGGTCATACAGGGCCATCAAGATTTCATAGTTGGGCACGAGCAGAACGTGAAGTGATGTCCGGGTGCGTAATTCGTTGTACGACTCAAGGTTGCGAACAACGATAATAGTTCGCAGTTCAGTGTGATTCTCAAACACTGGAAGCCACTGGAGTAGTTGGTACAGTTTTTCGGGTTGATCGGCGAAGTACAGGGCAATATCGGCGTTCGGGATGTTTTCTAGGTCAAACCCCTCTGGCTCAGCCTCCCCAAAATCTCGCAGGCGCCGGCTCAGGCTGCGAGCCACGCGCTTAGCAAACACGCTTAATCTGCCCGTGTTTTCGGATCTCGCCGCTTTGTTCTCCACGTGGTGCACGATACGCGAGCGGTCGTCATCTAATGTAAACGCCGTGCGCGCACTCTGGGAGCACCGCCAGGTACTCCGAATGTTGGTCCTTCGTGACCTGCAGAATCAGTACACCAAATTCCGGCTCGGTTACCTCTGGTCGCTGCTCGAGCCACTCGGTATGTCCTTGGTCCTGTGGCTGGTTTTTTCGGTGCTTCTGGGTGATCGAGCATTGGGTCTTTCGCCGTATTTGCTTTTCCTTTCCGTTGCGATTCTTCCGTGGTGGTGGTTTACCAAGAGTGTGAACGCGTCAACTAAAATCTTTCGTCGCGCCCGGGGTGAACTAGCTTTCTCGGCATTGCCCCCGCAGATCTGGGTAATGCGAACGGTACTTTCTACATCGGTTGAGTTCATTTTCTCACTCCCTGTGATCGTGCTCGCAATTGCGCTCACGAGGGATTTACCCGGGATCTACATATTGTTTTTCCCGGTCGCAATTCTTTTACAGTTTTTACTTCTCTATGGCATCGGATTACTTGTTTCATCGTTAAGTGTTGTCATCCCCGATCTTGCCCGAGTGGTAAAAATAATAGTGCGTGCAATGTTTTACCTCTCACCAATCCTCTACTCGATAACGAATATTCCCCAGAGTTTGCAATCCATCGCGGCGATAAACCCGCTCGTTGGAATCCTTGGTCTGTACCGAATTGGGTGGTGGCCCGAGGAACACACCTCGGTTGTCTCACTCGTGATCTCATTGAGTGTCGCTGCCGCACTATTCATCGCAGGGATTTACACATTCCATAAGCTCAAGTCGCGAATATTGAAGGAGGCGTAGTGGGCGTTATTGATTTTTCCCACGTTTCACTCACCATGCCTCGAACTAAACGCAGGCAAGGCTCCGGCCGCAAACATCGCCTGCGGCGTTTCGCCGGTGAGACATCTCGAACCATGGTGCCAGTTTTGCAGGATGTTTCGTTTGCGGTAAACAAAGGCGAGTCGGTGGCAATTGTTAGCGCCAAGCCTTTAATGCGCACGTCACTGATTCGGCTTGCCGCGGCGACATTGATCCCCGATTCAGGTTCGGTGACTCGGACAGAACGTGTTGTCCCAATGATCGCTATAGGCAGGGCCATGGGTCCCACATTCACAATTCGACAAAATGCCTATCTGGTAGGTGCTCTTCTGGGCATGAGCCCAGAAGAACTCACGGAGAAGCTGCCCTCAATAATCGAATTTGCTGAATTGGGCAGTCACCTTGACCGTCATCTGCGGGGGGCACCGCCAAGTTCGCGGCAACGACTCGCGTGGAGTATCGCAATGGCCGTAGAAGCGGACGTTTATGCAATTGACCAGACCCTGGTTGTGGGCAGTCTTGAATTTCGGCAGAAATGCTGGAGCGCGGTGGACACCCTGCGCGAAAACGGCGCGACTTTCCTCGTTTCCTCGGACGGGGCTAAGCAGTACCGCAGATTCTGCGACCGAGGCTTGTATTTCGACCAGGGCGTGCTCATCGCCGATACCACGGTTCCCCAAGCACTTGCCCTCGCGCGTGAGGCTAGGCGGGAGCCCGGCGGGGAATAGGCTGGCCCACGTGTCGGTTTCTCCCATTTCAACGAAGGCCATTGCGGCAAATGGCGTCTTGCTTCACATTGGTGTTCACAAGACGGGCACGACAGCTATTCAAGCGGCTTTGGCCGATGCCCGAGAAGATTTAGCCACCCAGAACGTCCGATACCCCGGCAAGTTGCAAGCCCAGCACCGCGCCGCGCTGGCACTACTTGGTCGCCCTTGGGGTTGGAATAACCGTGGCGGCGGAGTCATGGATCGGGAGCATTTTGATCGGTTGGCAAAGCGCACGACCGCAGCCCCGGGTCGTGTTGTGATCAGTAGTGAGTTTTTCTGCGAGGCAAGTGCCGAGCAGGCGCAGGAGGCGGTTACTGCATTGGGTGAGGCAGGTGCCCGGCCCGTTCACGTTGTGGTGACCCTGCGCAATTTGGGAAAACTCTTGCCTTCATCTTGGCAGCAATATTTGAAATACGGATTGACAACTTCCTATGACGCTTGGTTAACCGATGTTCTGGCGGCGCCGGGGAGTTCGAAAATGACTCCTACATTTTGGAAGCGACACGATCATGGAGATGTCATCACTCGGTGGGTGCAAGCCGTTGGCCCAGAAAACCTCACCGTCATGGTGTTAGAAGATGTCCCGCGGGAGTACATGTTTGAAACCTTCGCACAGTTCCTCGACGTACCTTCAGAAATTTTGACTAGTCGGATGGAACTCACCAGCAATCGCTCAATGACGGCGGCTGAAGCAGAGGTACTTGTCCGGCTTAACAGAAAAGTCAAAAAAACGATGCAGTGGACGGATTACGTAACGCTGGTGCGACGCGGGGTGGCACTTGGCATGGTGGAAGGACGCGAGCCAGAACCAGGTGAGCCAAAATTGCACACTCCTGACTGGGCGCTTGATGCGGCGCACCAAGTGGGAATAGCAAGCGTCAACGCAATTCGAGAGTCGGGTGTTCAAGTGCTGGGAAATCTGGATGCGCTGACCACCCGGATTGAGTCAACCCCGGATCCGGGCCAGGTTGAACAACTCCCCATTGATGCGGCTGTAACGGCGATTGAGTCGGTGATCAACGCATCCCGCGAGGACCCAACCTCACGCGCCTTGGCCGGACGCCTTTACCGACAGACCAAAAAAGATGGAATTCGTTCACTATTTCGTAAAGAGTCCGAGTGAGACGCATAATCAATACGAGTTCGGGAATCTCCGAGGTGCTCGAGCAGCTGTGCACCGCTTTGGAAACACCTGACATGGCAGTCATTGTGTTGGCCCCAGACTTACTCATTTCGCCGCTTGTCCTGAGTCCGATTACGGAAAATTCACTTGCAGGAACGAGTGCCGGCGTTCGGCCACAACGTGATGGAAACCTTCGGATTGCACATCACGGTGTGAGTGCGGTCCAAACTAGTTTTCACCACATTAACGCTGGCAACGCCCAGAGTGTTGGTGCAATTCGGATTCATCCCCGTGATTTTCCGGTGGCGCACAGCGCTGTTAAAGAATTAGCCCAGGCAATTGATTCGGGCGCAATAAGGCCCCATGCTTGTGAAGTTACCGAGTTAATCTTGGCGGCGTTGACTCGATCGCAAATACATGTGCGCGCAGTGGAGTTAATTGATGCACCCTGGTTCAGATCAGCCGTGGATCTTGACGCAGCCCAAGTGCAAATACAGGTGATGCCCGATTCACGCATTCGTGCACTTCAAGCCAATCGAGTCGATGACGGTTTTTATTCAACCTTCATTGTTCGCAAACTTTCCAAGCCAATTAGTGTCCTAGCGATCAAATTCCGCATGTCGCCCAACTTTGTCACGGTAATTTCATTCATTGTCGGAATTGCCGCCGCATTAAGTTTTGCCCAAGGTGCCCGCTGGGCCCTGATCCTCGGTGCACTTTTGCTTCAGTTGTCCCTGATACTTGACTGCGTTGACGGTGAAGTGGCTCGCGCCACCCACCGTTTCTCGGTGATAGGTGCCTGGCTGGATGCATCAACTGACCGAGTGAAGGAATATGCCGCCTACGCGGGATTGGCCGCCGGTGCTGTAGTTACAGGTGTCCAATCCCAACTCGCTTGGGGAATCGCCCTGCTCCTGATGATTGTGCAAACAGCCCGGCATATGGGGGACTACAACTTCGCAGCAATCCAAAAAATGCGGGAAGCGGCCCTGCCTCGCACTTCCATTCTTGACCCGCACGACCCTTGGGGCGAGGATTACGCCACCTTCTCGGTTCGGGTTAACAGCCGAACAAGTTTGCGATGGTTCAAGAAAGTAATTCACATGCCCATTGGTGAGCGCTGGCTTGTTATCAGTGTCGTCGCCGCGATTTTCACGCCGC
>JBIIOS010000114.1:0-5539 GCA_044336805.1 Candidatus Nanopelagicales bacterium | reverse complement strand
AACCTATGTCTTGCATTCGCGAACGTAATGTGTTGACAGAAGGCTCATGCGACATTGCAACATATGCGGCAATCACACTTCCGTGAGTGAGCTCAATTGTTTCTAGGACATCGGAAATTTGCTGGGATATCTGCGAATCAAGTTCTGCGATGGAACCAAGATCACGTTGCTTTCGCGCGGTTCGAAGTTGCGAACGCAGGGTTGATTTAGCTGATTTTGGGGTACTTGAATCCTGCGTCACACCCCCATGGTCTCTCACCCGGGAGAATATTTGGCGGGGACCCTGAATTGTTGAGATTGAGTAGCCCGTGTACCTCCATATATACGTGTGGCTTTGCCGTAGGGTCATCTCATGACCTTCGAGGGAGTTCGCAAAGCGGTGATTCCAGCTGCAGGGCTAGGGACCAGGTTCCTACCGGCGACCAAAGCAACCCCCAAGGAAATGTTGCCCGTCGTTGACAAACCTGCGATTCAGTACGTAGTTGAAGAAGCGGTTGCTGCCGGGCTGGAGGACATCCTCTTTGTGACCGGACGAAGTAAGCGTCCGCTCGAAGATCATTTTGATCGCAACTATGAACTTGAGCAAGTTTTGGAAAGTAAGGGGGATACAGAGCGACTGCAGCTTGTTCGCGAATCCACCGATCTGGCTCGCATTCACTATGTTCGCCAAGGCGACCCCCTTGGGCTAGGACACGCTGTGCTTGTGGCCCAGCAACATGTTGGCGATGAACCATTTGCGGTTTTACTAGGTGATGATCTCATTGACGCACGGGACCCAATCCTTGAACACATGATCGCGATCCGGAGTGAATTTGGCGGTTCGGTTCTGTGTTTGATGCAGGTACCGCGGGAAACCATTTCACTCTACGGTTGCGTTGGTATCGAGGCTGACCCCATTAATGGAGTGGTTGCAGTTACGGACTTAGTTGAGAAGCCTGACATTGCCGATGCACCGAGTGACTTAGCAATCATTGGTCGTTACATTCTTGATCCTGCTGTGTTCGCGGTACTTTCAGAAACTGCCCCGGGTCGTGGGGGCGAAATCCAGTTAACCGATGCACTTCGAGTTCTAGCAAAGATGTCACCCGCGCAGGGTGGTGGAGTTCGCGGAGTCATTTTTGACGGTAGGCGCTATGACACCGGCGACAAACTTAGTTACTTGCAGGCGGTTATTACTTTGGCAAGCCAGCGTCCAGACATTGGCCCTCAACTCACCGCTTGGCTACAAGAGTTTAATCGGTAACCACCATGACGGTTTCTGGTTTTTGGCCGGTCACATTAACCCAAGGACAACTGGTACTGCGACCATTACGGTTTTCCGATCGACGAGCCTGGCGTGACGTTCGCAAGAGAAATGTTCAATGGTTAAAGCAATGGGATGCAACCATGCCCCCGGAAGGTCACATTGGTGGGCAAAGGTCTCCCGGCTATAACTCCATGATGCGAATGATGAAGAAAGAGGCACGCGAAGGTCGGGCGCTCCCATTCGCTATCGAGTACGAAGGAAAATTTGTCGGCCAGCTCACCGTCGGTGGACTTTGGGGTGGCTCATCTCGCGGTGCATTTTTTGGCTATTGGATAGACGAGAGTGTTGCCGGGCGTGGACTCATGACAACCTGCGTGGAGATGGCAACGGATTACTGCTTTAACACAATGCTGCTGCACCGGATTGAGATAAATGTTCGACCAGAAAATGCAGCCTCTTGTGCGGTTGCCATAAAAGCGGGGTTCACCCAAGAGTCGTACAGGCCGAGGTATTTACATATCGACGGTGACTGGCGGGACCACATTGGCTTTGTTAAATTTCGCGACACGCCAAAGGAAGAAAGCGTGGAATACCAAGAGAAGTAAGCGTTTGCACCTAATCTTGCGGAGTGACTGGATTGATCTATGTGGTGATCATTGGTCTTTGGGCAGCCGTTTTAATCCCCATCTGGCTGAAGCGTCAAGATCAAGTCAGCGAAGTTCGTTCAACGGCTCGGTTTAGTTCAGCGATGAAGTCACTTGGTGATCATGCTGATCGAGTTGATCGTGCTAATTCCGAGTCAGATCGTCAGGTGCGCCATGATCGCGAGTTCACATCCCCCCGAGATCGCGCCCGGGTCAAGGCGGCTAAGCGTCGCTCGATGGTGCTCGCCGCGCTAACCAGTATTACCGCCCTTTGCTTGATCGGCACCGTTATGGGATTTATCCCCGCTTTCATCGCTATCGCAGCTGGAATCCTGCTAGTTGCATTTCTCGTTACCACCATGCTGACCGCATCTAAGCGTGCCCAGACGCCGGCACGCAGTGTCAGCAGTGCCAGCACCGCGAAGCGCGCATACCGTGAATTTCATGAGGTTGCGGAGGTCCGCGAGCCGCGCGTTGATCAGCGTCCATTGAATCGAGCGGAACGACAAAAGGCCGAACTTGATGAGTTCGCTGAATGGGATCCATGGGATGAAGAAGTTTCGGGCTGGGATGCGGTTCCGCAAACCCTTCCCAGTTACATCACGTCACCTCGCGCAACTGCGATCCCGCGCAATATTGAGCGTAATGGTGATTGGTCCGGTGAGTCCATGATGGACCTCGTAAACAAAGCTCAACAGGGTCGAGTTGCCAACGTGACCGATGAAACCGCCGAGATCCCGATCATCCGCGCGAATTCTCCTTACCAAGCGCGTTCTCCTTACCAAGCGCGCGCCGCAAACGAATAGCTTCTGCTAGCCTGCCCTTCACAAGGGGCTGTGGCGCAGTTGGTAGCGCGTCTCGTTCGCAATGAGAAGGCCAGGGGTTCAATTCCCCTCAGCTCCACTTTGTTTTTGGCTTGATGGTTCCAGGCCATCGGCGGCTCCGAGCCTCAAGTAAATGGCCCTTTCCTGGCCTTGACAATTGTCTGTAGACTCCCGGTATGGACAGGTCAGCCAGCGCTGGAATTATTGGTGCAGCTCTAGCAATTGGGCGCTCATTTCAACCTAATTTATTGACTCGTGGGTCAACAGATCAGGCGATCATTACCGGTGCTTCATCGGCTATTGCCTACCAGGCCTACAGCGCTGGTGATGCCTTGTTGACCTCGGTCGCTTCCCGTTTGGGTCGCACCGATGAACCGACTGCAGGAAGTCGGTTACTTGTTGCCGGTATCGCGGGAGCGCTGGGTGCTGGGGCAGCCTACGCACTTCGTTGGCGCGAGCACGAAAGTTCGGGGCGGGCATTGGGGCGGTTGGCTTCACAAACTTTGGTCACAATGTCGGGTGCAAGTATTTTGGCGAACTCAGCTTCGCGTGATCAAAGTGGTGGTCCCGGATTACGGCATGTAGGAGTAGCTGCTGTAACGGGTGCCGCGTCGTGGGCATCAACCCAACCTTGGAAGGCGCTCCCGGGCTCGGCAACCTACCCGCAAACATCGGTGAGTACCGAGTTCAAGGGCAAATATTTCTTCGAGGACCAAGTCCGTGAAGTAACCCCGGTCAAAGCTGCTGTCATCGGAACCGGAGTTGCAGCGATCACGATTGGGCTTTCTTTCATTGAATCAAAATTGACAAACACAATGTCCAAAGGTGCGACCTACGTTCTTGGTGGCCAACCACAGGATCATCGTTTCTTAGGACGAACAACAAGCCTTGCTATTTTCACCACCGCGGGCTGGCTTGCTATTGGTCAAGTGGACAGATTCTTGGGTAAAAGTGGCGGAGGAATAGATCCTGGTTTAGAGAGTGCGCCCGATACACCAGAAGTCACGGGCTCAGCAGCGTCAGGCCTACCGTGGAATAAGCAGACACGTGAGGGTGCAAGGTGGTTGAGCATGTCACTGCCACCGCAAACTATCAATAGCGTGATGCAAGTTAAGAACGCGAAACAACCAATTCGAGTTTATGCTTCAACTGAAGTCGCAGCGTCGGATGAAGAACGGGCGCAGATTCTTTTGCGGGAAATTGACCGAACTAAAGCCCTCGAACGAAAAGCATTTGCGATCTTCTCGCCGACTGGTTCGGGTTATGTGAATTACGTGGCGAACGAAACATTCGAGTACTTGATGCAGGGAGACTGTGCATCTGCCGCAATTCAATACTCGGTGCTACCTTCAGCCCTCTCGCTCACTCGAGTCGATGAAGGAACCGCGCAAACCCGCATGGTGCTTCAAGGCGTACTGGAACGTCTTCTTGCGATTCCAGCGGAAAAGCGGCCTAAGTTCTTCCTTTTCGGTGAAAGTTTGGGATCGCAGGTCAGTGAAGAAATGTTCCGCAACCTGGGTTCGATGGGACTTCTTGGCACCGAACTCGACGCCGCACTATGGATCGGTACTCCCGCCGCCACTAAATGGAGGCAGCAGATTTGGGGGACTAGTTCAATAGCCGAAGCTCCTTCGGTGAATGAAGTGGGGATTTACCTACCCCGAAATTTGAAAGATTGGATCGAATTGGCGGATCAGGAGCGAGATCGCATTAAGTTCCTGTTACTGCAAAATGGCGATGACCCGATACCCAAGTTTGGATCTCAAGTCTTGTGGCGCAAGCCGGATTGGTTGGGCCCGCAAGATATTCGTCAGATGGGCAGCCCCAAGGGGACGCAGTGGGTGCCAATCACGACTTTCCTCATGACTTTCCTGGACATGATGAACGCGCTTGTGCCAACTCCTGGAACATTTGCAGAAGGTGGACACGATTACCGGGCAATATTGCCCAGAGCGATCAGAGAAACGTGGCGCTTGGAAGCAACCGATGCCCAAATGGAGCGGGTCGAAAAAGCCCTTCGCCAGCGTGAACTTGCGTGGGAGTTGTACCGAGATTGGGCGGCTGCCAATGCAAAGCCAGCTCAAGATGTTGATAAAGCTCGATCGAAAGTGTTGGAGAACGCGACCAAATATGCCGGCTTTGATGTTGATGAGACCAAGTTGCAAGAAATTGTTGACGCTGGGTTAAATCCACTACTCAGTTAAGAACATGCGCATTCGCTTCGCTCTGAGATTTGCCATGACGGCAGTGCTCGGCATTATCGTATGTGCCCCCACAGCTTCGGCCGCGCCGGCTTTCCAGGGCACGGGTAATGGGGTAGTTGATCTGGGTTCGGTAAGTAAATCAGTGATTATTCAATTCACATTTACGGGATCGGGCCCGGTGGTTATGACCCCAGTTTTTACCAAAGACAAAAGACCAACACCATGGTTGGACAGCAGCGCGCCACTCGCCGGAAGTGTCTTCTCAGAAAAGAATTCGTCACCGCTCATCGGCGCAAAAATTACGGCACCGGATCAATGGACCTTGGAAGTATTGCCCTTAACCAGTGCCGCTAAGACAACTTCTGGGATTGTTCCCGCGGTAATCCAACTTCCTAAGGCGACAAAGAGTGATAGCTCGCGAACATTTACCTACCAAGGGAATGCAAATGTTGTGGTCTTTCCCATTTCAGCAAAAGGGATGAGTGGGTTTCCCGTCGTGAATGCGAGCGGGAGCATAAAGAAGAAGATCACCTTGCCCCGTGGAACGAAATACATTTCCATCTGGGCGATAGGCCCGTGGAAGATTAATAAGTAATGGTCGGTACGGGACCGAAGGCACTA
>JBIIOS010000113.1:0-5561 GCA_044336805.1 Candidatus Nanopelagicales bacterium | reverse complement strand
CATCGAGAACTGTTTCCATGCGCTCGGTGTCGGTGACGAAGTAAGGGGAGATGTAACCCTTGTCAAAGCGCATACCTTCGGTCAGTTCGAGTTCGAGTCCGAATGTCTGGCTTTCTTCGACCGTGATTACGCCTTCTTTGCCGACCTTGTCCATTGCTTCTGCAATGAGTTCGCCAACTTCTTGGTCGCCACCAGCGGAGATTGCTGCTGTTGATGCAATCTGTTCCTTGGTCTCAACATCTTTGGCCATTGCGAGAAGTTCGTCGCACACAACGGCAACTGCACGCTCAATGCCCTTTTTCAAACCCATCGGGTTTGCGCCGGCGGCTACGTTACGTAGACCTTCACGGACGAGTGCCTGGGCGAGAACGGTTGCGGTGGTTGTTCCGTCGCCAGCGACGTCATCGGTCTTTTTGGCAACTTCCTTGACCAGTTCTGCGCCGATCCTTTCATATGGATCTTCGAGATCAATTTCTTTTGCAATGGATACACCGTCATTGGTGATCGTGGGGGCTCCCCACTTCTTCTCCAAAACAACGTTGCGTCCTTTGGGGCCAAGCGTCACTTTGACTGCGTCAGCGAGCACGTTCATTCCGCGCTCAAGTGCACGACGGGCTTCCTCGTCGAATGAAATCATTTTTGCCATGAGAGTGTTCCTTTCGGAAACTGCCGTAATTTAGGTTCTTTGAGTTGTCACTCTCATGGTGAGAGTGCTAATGGAAAAGTTAGCACTCTCGGGGTGAGAGTGCAAATCCGCTGGCAAATTCAAGCCCAATCCCCCTATGAATCGACCGAATGGCCCCGTTCAAGCCAGTGGGTAAATCAGCCTTTTGGGGTGGGCGTGGACGCGCTGAGATGCCACTTGGCGGTCGAAATGACGTGCTTAAGGGATTGTCGGCGTGAGAGTTGGCTCGGGCACCGGCGTGAGCGCTGTTACCGCTTGAGCTTGGGCAGCGGCGAATGCGCTCGCGGCTTTGACGGCAGTTACGCCACGGGTGCTATCGCGCCATGCGCCGCCGAGTGCAAGGGAAACCTGACCCCATTCGGGAATATTGGGGTACGGAGCAGCTCCGAGTGCTGCCGAGCCGAATGCCAGCAATACGCGGTCCGGTGTTGCAGCCGCCGCGGCTGAATTTGCGGGTAGGCCGATATACGGGGATTTTGAATAAAAAGCTGTTTGCGCATTTGTGGTCGTGATTTGATTTGCGACGATGTCCTTGGCGGCCGGAAGAACTCTATGCGTCTGGGCGAAGGAGGTAACCGCAAAACCAATTGATTTCATGAGCGGCGCCGCATTTATTCCTTTAACGATAGATGGCACCTGGGTGATTCGATAACGGAATGTGACTGTTTTGAGATTCACGATTTCTTCCGGACTGGTGAGCCAGAACGGTGCACGACCCGAAGTGAACGCGATGCGTGCCTCCTCTTCGCTCACATTGGAATCGATCAACCCACTTGCATTCCATGTATCAATTTGGGACTGGTTTTTCACAAACTTCTTGTTGTTGATTCCGATTCTGGTGGGGTTATAGCTGCCCGCGGCGGTTGTTCCAAAAGCGAATCCGCCGAGGCCGGCGAAGAGCGGGTAAGTTGAATACGCGTTGCCATCTAAGCCTTGCGCGAGCGCAAAGCCTATTTCAGCCCGGCCATCAGCGACAAGCTTCAAGGCCATATTCGACAACTTCTTGAAGGTCGTGGGGGCGGTAGGAATCATTTCCGCATTGGTCACGAGTGCCATATTTTGCCGCTGGATTGGGGTGCCGAAAAGAGATGTGCCGACTTTGAAAGTGTTTATTGCGACACTGGAGAGTGCACGCGAGGTGGCAGAAGAAATTTCAATCGGAGTAATGAGTTCATTGTTTGCGAGTTCCCCGACCTGTTCTCCGTCAACTAACACAATGTCGGGGGCTCTATTGGGATCAATTTTTTGGAGGTCGAGGGCGATTGTTGACATATCGCGCGCAGTGACGGTGATCGCTCTATTTTTGTAGCCATTGGCGAAAAGGGCTGTCGCAGCATCTTTGTATTGTGCGTCAACCCAAACAACTATTGCTCGTGGCGCGGCTTGGGCGGGTGCTGCCAGCAAGGAACCGGCGATTATCGCTGCGGCGATCGCGGGTACGCAACCTTTTGCGGTATGCCCTCTCTTCAATAAGCCAAACGCACCCAATGATCGCTGGCGCATAATGATTCACTCTCCTAGACATATAAATAGTCGACCTAATGAAACATCGTAAGTCGCATTACCCATGAAACAAAATGCTAGACCTGGGTGCGCGTGTTTCCCGTGATGAAAATGATAAAAACACGCAAATTAACGAATATTCGCGCGATTTGCGGTGCGGGCTGCCTGGCGACTTGAACGCATCCGACGAAGGCGCTTAACCAACATGGGGTCAAATTCCAAGGCTTCTGGGGTGTCGATCAGGGTATTGATCAACTGGTAGTAGCGGGTTGAGCTCATGTCGAAAAGTTCGCGAATTGCAGCTTCCTTTGCACCGGAGTACTTCCACCACTGACGCTCAAAGCCGAGAATCGCCTGGTCGCGATCAGACAGCTGCGGGAACTCTGCACCGGAGGGACCGGAAAGGGGATTCCCACTTGCGGCTTCGTACATTAAATCTTCCTCCAAAAAACCGGCGTGCTCACTGCCATCGAGGATTTCCTCGATGGTTTCCTCTTCGGGGTCCCTATCGTATTCCTTAAATGACATGCTTGTCATTCACCCCCTGGATTTATCTTTGGATTGATCCGTGAACTTCGTCGACGGGATCGAAGCAGGATCCACGAAAAAGCGTAACCCAGGCCATTGGTTGCCCAATGGAACCCCATCGGGGCGATCACACTGCCAGAAAAAATCCTCATGAGGGTGAATAAAACACCCGCCAACGTGGTGGTGAGAACGCTGGCCAGCACACCTAAAATATTTCCCCGTCGCCCTGAGCCAACCACCCCACCCAAAGCCGGATTGTTCTCATGGGTGCCGATGCTCGGCAAAATATGCCAGAGCCCAAACAAGATCGCCGAAACAACTATTGCGGTGGTGAGATCAAAGCGTCGGGCGAGCATCGAAAACAAAACCGCCCGAAATGCGATCTCTTCAAAGAAGACTGTTCCTAGCGGAACCTCTACCAGTGATTGAAAAAGTAGCCGTCCACCGGAAAGTGCACCCACTCGTTCATCAGCAAAAGCCTCACGAGTTTTTTTAAAAATCGACCCGATCAGATAGACCAAAGTGACGGCCACAATGGAAACCCCGGCCCAGATCAGCCCGGGCAGAATGTAGGAGAAGCCCAAGCCCATATCGGTGAAGTCATTACCGTCGAGCACACCGATTGCTAACAGCACAACCGAACCGACAAATGCCCAGAGGAGATAGTGAGCTTGCGGCGCTACCCGGTTACTCACGATATTGAAAACAATCAACGTTATGGCCACGAGCAAAAGTGGCCACCAAGCAAGACCTTCAACCTGCTGCGGGTAGATAGCTCCGGGGAAAATTAGGTCCATGAGGCGAGTCCCTCCCCAAACCCGATATTCATGGGTTTGAGTCTACGTTGGAGATGCGAGGTGGGGCGAGTGCCGGAGACTAGATGCGAGAGACTGGTGTGGTGAGCACCCAGGCTGAGTTTGCGAGCGAGGAATACGCCCTTTATCGGGATCGTGAACTTGATCACCCGCTTGCCCGGGATCAATACCTAGTTCCCATCGATGCAAACGGTAACCCGATTTCCTATTTGGCCGGAAACTCCTTGGGGCTGCAACCCAAATCTACGAAGGCAGCCATGGATCAGGAACTTGACTCGTGGGCAACCCTCGCCGTCCGCGGTCATTCCCATGGCGCGAACCCCTGGATGGTGTTCCCGTCACTGTTAGCTCAAGAATCCGCCCCAATTATTGGCGCCAAGCCCGACGAGATAGTCATGATGAACAGCCTCACCGTCAACATTCACATGCTGTTGGCGAGTTTTTATCAACCTCATGATCGTCGACGAAAAATAATTATGGAGGATTACGCATTTTCTTCAGACTCGTATGCGATTCGTTCACATATTGCTTTTCGTGGAGGTCACCCCGACAAGGACGTGATTCGTTTAAAGCCGCGGGACGGTGAGGACTGTTTACGAACCGAAGATGTCGTTGCAGTACTTCGCGAACATGGTGATGAGATCGCCACAACTTTATTTGGCGCCGTCAACTACTACACCGGTGAATTCATGGACATCCCTGCAATCACCGCCGTCGCGCACGACGTTGGTGCTTATGCAGGCTGGGATCTCGCACATGCTGCCGGGAATATTCCCATGCATCTTCACGATTGGAATGTTGACTTTGCTATTTGGTGTTCCTACAAGTATCTCAATGCTGGGCCAGGATCCATCGCCGGAGCATTCATCCACGAAAAGCATCATGCTGGCACAATCCCAAGGCTTGAAGGTTGGTGGTCGAATAAACCCGAAACCCGATTCTTGATGAATCCGATTGTTGATCCCATGAAAACCGCTGACGCCTGGGCAGTTTCCAACCCGCCATTGTTCATCATGGCGCCTGCTCTGAGTGCACTTCACGTTTTTACCGAAATCGGTATGCCGACACTTCGGGCACGCAGTTTGCAGCTTACGTCATACATGCGCAAACTCATCTCTGTTCTCGATCCTGCGGAGCCAGGTGGGAAAGCTCATGTGCACGTAATTACTCCAAGTGATTCAGACCGGCATGGTGCGCAACTTTCCATTCGAGTACCCATCGAACCTTTTTCACTCATTGAACGCATGTATGTAAACCATGGAGTACTCGGCGATGCCCGCAATCCCGACATCATCCGACTCGCACCCGTGCCTATGTACAACACCTTTCACGATGTTTGGCGTGCGGTGACGGCGCTCTTTGCTGAACTCAAGCGCTAGCGCCTTTTTAGGGAGTGACCAAAACCCGGTTGATGCTTGCGGCTTCGATCTGGACATGCGCAGCAGCAATCTCATTCAGTGGCATGAGCGTGATCGGTGGTGGGGTAAGTGCACCTTGTGCGAGTGCCGCTTCAACGAATTCAACTGCTTGCCAGAGTTTGTGTTCCGGGATGTTGTAGAGCAGCATGAATTCAATCGAGATACATGCGGTCATAAGCGCCCGACGTGGCAGGACCGGGTCATCACCGTCGGCCGCGTAGACCACAATCTTCATGCCCGGTTGCGAGATGGCCAGATCTAATTCGAGGTTGGCACCAAGGTTTACTTCAATGATTCGTGAAATTCCTTGGTCTTTGAGTTGATCGATTGCCGTGGGGTCGGTGTAGTTCACCACTACGTCTGCTCCAGCCTCGGTTGCAATCTGCGCTTTATGTTCACTACTCACCGTTGTGAAAACGCGAGCACCCGCCCATTTGGCTAATTGCACCGCCGCGCGGCCAACAGCACCGGCTCCCCCACTTACCAAGACACTTTCTCCAGCTATCGGACCATCGGCAAATAAACAGTAGGCAGCGGTGACCGCCGGGACACCCAATGTTGCGCCGAGTTCAAGGGTAGCCGCGTCGGGAAGGTGGCGGGCAAGTTCGCTGT
>JBIIOS010000112.1:0-5643 GCA_044336805.1 Candidatus Nanopelagicales bacterium | reverse complement strand
GGCTTGACCATATTTCATACGCCTGTGCCGGCAATGAGTTAGCCGACGTAGTTCAACGGATTGGCATCGATCTTGGAAACACGTTCGTCGATGGCGGACGTCACCCATCATTCGGCACAAGGAACTTCACGCTGCCATTAGCTCATGGTGTCTACATTGAAATTGTCAGCGCACTTGATCATCCATCGGCGGATAAAGCCCCTTTCGGTCGAGCGGTCGCTCAACGTGCGAACAATGGCGGTGGCTGGATGAGTTGGGTTGTTTCAACCCACGACATAGGCAATGTCGAGACGAGCCTCGGGCGCAGCGCTGCAGCCGGACACAGGATCCGACCCGACGGGGTAGACCTTCACTGGCGCCAATTGGGAGTCCTCGATGCCATGGAACACCCACAGTCCCCATTTTTTATTGAATGGGAAAGCCCACAGGAGCACCATCCATCATTTGGCGGGGAGCAAACCGGAATCAGTATTCTGAGCATTGAGATCAACTCTGCTACCCGGGATCTAGGGCCGATGTCCGAGTCTCTCGCGCCTCTCACAAACTTGATCCAATGGATAAACGACCCCGACGCTGACGATTTTGGGGTCACCTCGGTTACTTTTGAAACCCCACACGTAAACGTCCGAATAGATTAGAGTTCGACCGAAGACCTAGGTAGAATTCGGGTCTATTCCAAGGTGAGGATCTGAATGAGTACTCCGGCCCAACTCCAACAACCTTCTAGCCAAGAACCGCCATCAGACGGTGTTCCCGAAACCTTGCGAACACTCTCGGCAATAACGTGGAGATTACTAGTTCTTCTCGCGGGCGTGGGCGTGATCGTTCTCGGAATGGGCAGAATTTTCCCGGTCGTCTTTGCACTGTTTTTCGCGATGCTCGTTACCGCGTGGGCATCACCGGTAATGAAGCTGCTCAACAAGTTTCTTCCCAAAGTAGTCTCGATGATCCTGGCCCTGGTGCTCATCGCGACGGGTATCCTGACAATTCTTTACGTTGTTGTTTCATCCTCTGTAGCTGAAGGGCCCAAACTCGTTACTAGCATTACCTCGGGGATCAGCGATATTGAGAAATGGCTTCAAGATGGTCCCCTCAAACTTACCGACGACCGTTTGGCCACCCTCATATCTGAGGCACAGTCATACGGAGAAACGGCCGCTAAAGGCGTAGGTGAAAGCCTGCTTGCCTCGATGGGTTCGGTGGGAACCCTGGTGATCGCTGGTTCCGTATTTCTCTTTGGCGTAATCTTTTTCATGTTGACACCCAACAAGATCTGGGATTGGTTCGTTGGCTGGCTTCCCAAGAGCATTGAAGAGCCCGTCAACGTTGCAGGCGGCATTGCTTGGGGAGCGATCGCCGGTTACACCCGGGGAATCGTCATTATTGCTCTCGCCGATGCCACGCTCGTGTTTATTGGTCTCACCATTTTGCAGGTCCCCTTGGCGCCGGCGCTGGCTGCCATTGTTTTCCTTGGAGCCTTTATCCCAGTCATTGGCGCTCCAATCGCCACTTTCTTTGCGGCCATTGTTGCCCTGGCCGAACGAGGTCCAGTCATTGCACTCTTGGTCATCATTCTCACCGTCATTGTTGGATCATTCGACGGTGATGTCTTGCAGCCACTCGTTATGGGAAAGGCGGTCAGCCTTCATCCGCTTGCAATTATTTTGGCGATAGCCGCTGGGAGTATTGCTTTGGGAATCATTGGCGCACTCATCGCCGTTCCCATTGCCGGCGCTGTTTACGGCGTGGCAAAATATCTCACCGGTCGAGACCCCGACCTACCATTTCCGCCGACACAGCCTTTCGTACCCAGCACAAATCCCTAGTGACTAAATAGTCTGACTCACAGGCTTCGGGCATTGATATTGTCAATCGGCAAGTCGAATCCTGCGGTAACACAGGAGCGTTCAATACGCTCCGAGGACAGGTTGATTCGCTTTAACGATTTCGCTTTGATTCCGTCGATGCCCAACTTAGGGTCAGCCTTGTTGACGTTGTTTTGGATTCGTTCGGCATTAATAAGTGCCTTAGGGGGAAGCTCACCGCCAATAACGGCAGAGTCAATGGAGACCACCATGAGGTCAATGTCGGACTGAAGTTCGCCAAGTAGAGCTTTCTTTTGTTTCTTTGTAAACTCCGATGTGTCGCCATTTATTTGCGAGCGGATCAGGTCAAGTGCGAAGTAGTCATCGCACGCATCTTGCGCCAACTCGGGCACAAACACCTCGACGGTGGGAGTGGGCGTAGGAGTAACCGTGGCCGTTACCTCTGATTCAGCACTGCTGGAACAACCAGCAAGCACGAGTGATGCGCTCAAGCCAATAAGTCCGACCGTGATGAATTTGCTCCGCATTATGGGGCTCCTTAACGTTGTCGATCTCCTTCTTGCAGTTTACGCCACATTCATCAAGCAAGAGGTAAATTGTGCGCTTGTAGGGTAAATGTTGAAGTGATTCGAGTACTGCTAAGCCAGTGTTTAGATATAGTCCATCCCTCGAACCGAATGCCAATCCCCGACTTCCTTAAGGAATCATGACGCAACTCTCGACTCAAGAGATCATGCTGGCCGCGGCTCTCGTGTTTGGGCTTTCCACGGCGTGCCAGGTTATAGCCCCTCATCTTCGAGTCCCATCTTTGGTTCTGCTGCTTCCCGTAGGTTTCATTTTCGGACTGCTGGCACCTGCATTTCGCTTCGATGAAATTCTTGGATCGGCCTTTCCCGTAGCGGTCGACCTCATGGTTGCCGTCATCCTCTTTCAGGGAGGGATGGAACTAGCCGCTTTACCGCTACGTGGCAAAGACAAGGCGGTCGTGCGAAAACTTGTCTGGATTGGTGCACCGATTACCTGGGTGGCTGGATCAATCGCGGCACATTACATCTTGGGGTTTGAGTGGAAATTGGCAGCAATACTTGGTGCCTTTTTAATTGTCTCGGGACCGACCGTCGTGGCACCCATTCTAGATGTTGTTCGCCCCAACTCGCGGGTACGTGAAATTTTGACGTGGGAAGGGACACTGCTCGACCCTTTGGGCGCGATATTCGCGGTCATGCTCTTTCAAATTGTTAAGGCCAGTAATGAATCGACATTTGAGACGGCAGTTCAGTACTTCCTTGGCGGTCTGCTTACGGCAACGATTGCGGCAATTTTTGGTGTATTTCTTTTCATTGCTGGCGGGCGGCTCGTTAAAAACTATCCTAAGTTAGGCACTCAAGTTCTCCTTGGATCAGTTCTACTTGCAGCCGGGTTAGCCGACAGTGTGAATGATGACAGCGGGTTGCTTACCGCGCTATTGATGGGCGTCACCGCTCCGAGACTTGCCAAAAAGTATGGCGCCAGCTTGGATGGTGCCAAACCATTTTTCAACACAATCGTGACCATGGGGATCGGGGTGCTGTTCATTACAATTGCCGCTTTAGTCCCCTCCCCCACTTTTACCTCACTATTACTTCCCACCTTCTTGGTCGTGATCATTCTGCTTTTCATTGTCCGGCCAACCGTGGTAGCTATCGGAACCACGCGGTCAGGTATCGCAAGAAATGATCGGATTTTTATGGGCTGGATGTATCCGCGCGGCATTGTTGCCGCCGCCACCGCGGCAAGTATTGGTACGGCCCTAATTGCCTTGAAAATTCCAGGAGCAGAGAATCTATTGCCAGCAGCTTTCATAATCATCACGGTCACCGTCACCGTTTACGGGCTTACAGCGACACCTCTGGCAAGAAAACTCAAAATACGGGACTCCTCAGGTGAAGCCAATGCGACGCAATCCTGATCTAGTTCACCTTTTTGCGCAGCGAGTGACGAGTCGGGATTAAATTAACCTGGTTTTGTCCGGAGTTTCTCCCCCATTTTCTCAGCGTTGAGAAAGGCACTGATGCTCACCGATTTACGTGTTTTATGAGTTCATTGAATTGTAAAACCCCGAGGCCTGAGGCTTGGTCATAACCCAAATCCGCTTGGCAGCACCCCGGGATATTTAATGAATCCGGGGCGTACTCGATGGCAAATTGATTGTCTCCCACCGTGACGTCATAAACCGACTTTGGACTGCGTTTGACAACCTGGTACAGCCACGGGTTGGCAAAACCGATTGGCGGACGTTTGGCTTGGCCCTCTCGGGCGGAGATCATCGCTAGTGCCGCCGCCATCATGGGAGAACTCTGACTTGTGCCACCATTTGGCCTGATAGTCCCTTGGTACACAACCGGCAACCCTGGCGATGGTCCAGCCATGGCAGAAATATCGGGTACGGACCGGACGTTGTTGCGGGTGAGCGGGTTCTGGTACCACGGTGCGTCAAAGGATGCACTCGGCCCGCCCGTACCAACCAGGTTTCCAACAATTCCTCCGGCATATAGCTGGCTATTCCACACGCTTTCACCCGCTCGCGTGCCATTTGGATTCATTTGGATTTGAGTGCCACCGACGGAGACAACAAATGGTGATGACCCCGGGTAGGAGACCGTTGGGCGCGAGTACGCGACCAACGGCGTCAGTTGGTCGATAGCAATTTCCAGGTCAGCAATTAATGCTTCACTAATTTCGGCATCTTCTGAGTTAGCCGGTTCGTCTTGGGCTCCACTTATCAACTCCTCAAGTAGTTGATACAAAGCATCGAGCTCTTCTCCGAACATTTCCTGGCATACCGACGATCCACCGTCGCCGGATGAGATGGCGACGGTCGTGCCAATAACTGCGGCAAATTGGAACACTGATTCCAATGTGGGATTCATTCCCCGGTCGGCCACGAGAGGCTCACACTCTCCGTAGGAAAGCGTGATTGCGTGCGGCTGAATAGGAGTTGTCAGGGCGCGGGTATATGCATCAACAAAATCCGCTCCTGCCACAGAAGGAGCAACCTGAACCATCTGAATGGACCGGGCATTTTTCAATGTCGAGCTCACCGTCTGGACATCGAGCGTTGTTTCATCGTCAATATTGACAAAAGGCGTGCGTACGCCTGTCCCTAAAGTCATTTTGACCGCTGGTTTTTTATAATCAAAACACGCAGCAGCAGCAGCAAGATCTTGGTCTGAGAAGCCACCACCCATACTGATGATGGTCACTCGATCGCTGGCGGCTGTACCCGACACCCGCTGTAGTGCGGATAGGCCATAAGCGTCAAATACCTGGTTGTGGCCAACGAAGTGATTTACCGAGAACCCTTGAGCGATCGGTGCCGCCGGATCGTTAAGACATGATTTCATGAGCGCTGCAGCCGGGTTCGTCGGCTGAACTTGTGTCGTTGATCCAGGAAAATACAGCGAGCGCCCAGTTGGCGGCCCTGATGAAGGCGATGAATCTGAAGGGATTGAATTTCGTTGCGGGGACCCGCTCGTTGCAGTTGCAGGCGCCGGGACATCGTCTGCCGGAACGTATTCCATGTAAGCCGGTACGAAGCGACTGATTGCCTTGTTCAATGGCTTTGGTGCGGCTTGCAAGCCATCAATGGCTGCAAGATACGCCTTGCGCCAAAAATCTGGATCTTGTGCTGTTGGAAATGGTGCTCCTTGTGCGCCCAAGAAGGCGTATTCGTTGTAGGGCGAACCGGGTTGAGAGGGCTGAAATGTGATGGGTTGTCCCATGGCTTTCTCCCATGCTCGCACGGTTCCGCTCAGTCGGACAACAAGACGGGTGGGAT
>JBIIOS010000111.1:0-5660 GCA_044336805.1 Candidatus Nanopelagicales bacterium | reverse complement strand
GCATTGATCGGGTCATGCGCCTTACGGTATATCGGTGAGCCGACAACCACGCACACCGGCAGAGATCTCAGCCATGGTCGAAGCTGGGATTGCTAAGGGGCTAAATGTGATTGATGCATTTACCGCTGCCACCGGTAATCGAACCCTGAATCGTGCGTACAAATCGGAATTAGCAACAGTGAAAAAGGAACGTCGCAGATACCAAGCTCGCCTGAATTCCCTCCGTTTTGGTGTGATTGCTGGTGGTGGCGTTGCCCTCACCAGCGGAACTCTGGCAGTTGTTAATAGCGCCCCGGGACTGTGGGTTATTAGCGCTGGCGCGGCACTACTCTCTTTGGTTAGTATCCGCCGTTGGCGCCGACTGGGTACGCGGCCGGTCGCACGAAACCTAGTTCCACCCGCTACACCGCTACCCCGTGGAGCTACCGGTCGTGATTGCGTCAAAAGGTACCTAGCTGTGCGAACTCAAGTGGTGAATCTGAGCGCCAGTGTTTCTGTATTGCACGGTGACGCGGGCCGCGAAATGCTCAACGCTGACGCGGAGGCCGCCGTTGCACTCAACGCACTCTGTGATCGACTCTTGGTTTTGCATCAGTTGAGTTCCTCGCTTCCAGGAACGGCAGCGGCTACTAGCGCCAATAACGCGGCGGTCATCGTTGCCTCACGGCTTGAATTGGGTTGCGACAGTTACGACAATTTACTGTCAGCAGCCGCTGAATTTCTGGCTTCACCCGACATTGGTGGCGCGGTGAACCTACAGCCCGCCGCTAACTCACTCATTGCATATTCATATGGACTGATGCGAGCTTCGGATCTTTGATCGAAACCATAAGTGCCTCAAGGGCAAGTTGTGGTGGTGTGGCTGCCTTAATTGTTGCTCGTGCGCGTTCAATGGCCTCTAGTGTTCGAGTGGTGTCTGCGGGATTGCCGCGGGCGGCAAATGACTCAATGTTTGGGCGCATCTCTTGATTAATGAGTTCGAGGTTACTATCAAGTTGAATAATTAGAATGTCTCGGAATAGTCCCAGTAGATCAACGAGGGACCTGTCAACTTCGTCGCGGACCATACGCTTACGTCTTGTTTTTTGGTGGGTAAGCAGTTGCTTCTTCGCAGAATCAACAGTGCGCTTAGAAGTTCCGGTGACCCGACTTCCCTCTTCAATACCAAATGCTGCCCGAAGCAGCGCATCTTCTTTGGTATCAAGTTCGTCAGCTCGGGTGTTCGCGGCCGTTGTCGCTTCGGTCACCATGTCACGGGCTGCATAAATGCACGAAGGGATGTCACGAAGACTCATTGCTGCACGCAAATCAGCTTGCCTTCTGGTTCGACTTGCTTCCTCGGTGGCCAATCCACGTGCCCGGCCAATGTGACCTTGAGAAGCACGGGCGGCAAATGCGGCCATTGCCGGATCGACTTTGTACGTCTGAATCAGGAGATCGGTTACATCCTTGGTCGTTGGTGTGCGCAACGAGACGTGTCTCGTTCGAGAAACGATTGTTGGTAGAACATCTTCGACACTGGGAGCACACAGCACCCACACGGTATGCGGGGTTGGTTCTTCCAGACTTTTCAACAGTGAATCAAATGCTTGGTCGGTAAGGCGATCAGCGTCTTCCATGACGATTACCCGCCAAGGGCTGTCAATAGGGGCAAGGGATGAGAGCCGAACCAGTTCGCGGGCCTCGTCGACACCGTAGGACAAGCCACTGGGAGTAATGATTTCAACATCAGGGTGACCACCAACGGGAGCCATTCGACAGATCTGGCAGGTGCCGCAGCCATTAAGTGGGCAGATGAGTGCAGCAGCAAATGTAGTTGCGGCAGTCGACCTTCCCGAGCCAGGCGGTCCAGTGATCAACCATGCGTGAGTCATGGCCGGACCCGGTTCACCAACTCGAATTTTCTCGGCGTCACTCACCGCGCGGCTCAGTTTTTCAACTACGTCACTCTGGCCAACCAATGCACCCCAAATCGGTTGCACGTCTAATTCAATTCCTGCATTACTCGCTGGCGAATAACCTCAGCAATTTCTTCCTTCGTGCCGGTTGCGTCAACAACGAGGTAACGATCTGGATCCAGGGAAGAGATTTCGATGAATGCGGCGGCAACGTCACGGTGGTACTGCATCGGTTCGGCTTCCATGCGATCGGGAATAATCACCCGCTTCATGCTGACTTCAGGGTCAAGGGTCAACACAATGGTGAGGTTGGGAAGTAGTCCCCCGGTTGCCCACATGCTCAATTCCCGGACTCGATCAGGACCGAGGGCGCGCGCGTATCCCTGGTAGGCAATTGACGAGTCGATAAAACGGTCACAAATAATTACGTCACCTCGAGCGATAGCTGGCCGGATTACCCGAGCGACGTGGTCGCCACGTGCGGCTGCAAAAAGTAGCGCCTCACTCGCAGGATTCATTCCCTCATGTTCACGGCTAAGAACCGTGTCACGAATTTGTTCGGCCGCTGAGGTCCCACCCGGTTCACGGGTTCGAATAACCGTCTTACCAATCTCGGTTAAGTAATCTGCCAAAAGAGCTTCTTGGGTGGATTTACCAACACCCTCACCACCCTCAAATGCAATGAAATATCCGGTCATAGAGGTTCCTAGATAGTGACTTCTTGGCCAGTCATGACGTCGGCTGCTGTCGGCTCAGCTTTTTTGGCTACCGCTTTTTTTGCTACGGCTTTCTTTGCCGCCTTCTTGGCAACTTTCTTTGCAGTCTTCTTAGCTGGTGCCCGCTTAGCAACTTTCTTGGGTGCTGGTCCTTTTGCTCGACGCTCAGCGATCAGATCACTTGCCCGATCAAGGCCGACGCTCATAGGGTCATCGGCAACTCGAAGTGTTGCATTGATTTCGCCGTCGGTGACGTATGCGCCGAATCGACCTTCTTTGACAACAATTAACTTTCCGCTGGATGGGTCGATGCCAATTTCCCGTAGCGGTCCAGCAGCTTGACCTCTGCCGCGTCGCACCTTCGGCTGGGAATACAACTGAAGTGCTTCAGCGAGGGTTACTTCAAAGATTCGATCCTCGTTGTCCAATGATCGCGAGTCTTTACCCTTCATGAGATAGGGACCGTAACGACCATTTTGCGAAGTGATTTCCTCCGCTGACTCGGGGTCAATACCGACAACTCGTGGCAGACTCAAAAGTGAGATTGCCTGTTCGAGTGAGACATCACTCGGCTTCATGTAACTAAACAGTGATGCGGTGCGTGGCTTGGCTGATTTAGGTGAACCCTCAGGAAGGTTTTCCGTTACATAGGGTCCATAACGACCGGACTTTGCCACGATCATGAGTTCGGTATCAGGGTGAAGGCCCAGCTCCCGATCTCCAGAAGGCTCAAGGAGTAACTCTTCGGCCAACTCGGCGGTGAGTTCATCAGGTGCTGTGCTCAAAGGAATATTCGCGCGTTCTTCGCCACGCTCAACATAGGCACCGTAGCGGCCCACGCGAAGCATTGCATCAGTTCCCTTAATGGGCATGGTTGCAATTCCGCGAGCGTCAATAGCACCGAGGTCTTCAGTAAGTGCTTTCACTCCATGGAAATGACCCGTTGACATTTCACCACCACGCCAAAATGCATCGAGTTGCTTTACGCGATTGGTTTTGCCCATTGCGATTTCGTCGAGGGCTTCCTCCATGTTGGCGGTGAACTTGTAGTCAACTAATTCACCGAAGTGTTCTTCCAGGAGCCGAACAACTGCAAGAGCCGTGAAACTGGGAACCAGCGCCGATCCCTTTTTCCATACGTATCCGCGATCAACAATTGTTGACATGATGGATGCATACGTTGACGGACGACCAATACCAAGTTCCTCGAGCTTGCCCACCAAGGTTGCTTCAGTAAATCGCGCCGGTGGCTTGGTGGTGTGACCCTCGGGTGTGATTTCCTTCGCGTTGAGTTTTTGTCCTTCGCTCAGTGCGGGGAGTTGACGATCTTCTTCTTTGTCATCTTCGGAGACGAGTTCATCAAGGGCGGCCTTGAACCCGGCGAAAATAACGACAGTTCCACTGGCACTGAATTCAGCATCTTTTCCATTTGCTGCCTGAGCGCCAAATTTGATTGTGGTAGTGGCAACCTGCGCATTCACCATCTGGCTGGCCACGGTGCGTTTCCAAATCAGTTCATAGAGAAGGAATTCGTCTCCCGTGAGTTCCTTGCTCACTTCACCGGGAGTGCGGAAAGTGTCACCAGCCGGACGAATCGCTTCGTGAGCCTCTTGGGCATTCTTTGACTTGTTAGCCCACACGCGCGGAGTCGCTTCAACGTACTCGGGACCGTATAACTCAGCGGCTTGTTTGCGCGCAGCATTTAATGCTTGAGTGGAAAGGTTGACCGAGTCGGTTCGCATGTACGTGATGTAGCCATTTTCATAAAGTCCCTGAGCAACTCGCATTGTGCGCTGTGAACCCCAACGGAATCGACCTGAAGCTTCCTGCTGAATAGTCGAAGTAGTGAAAGGTGCCTTTGGTTTGCGCTGTCCTGGCTTTTGCTCAACCGAACGAACCGTGTATTCAATACCCGCAAGGGATTCGACAAATGCTTTTGATTCGGTTTCATTGAGAAGTACGGCATCGGTCTTAACCAATTCACCGGCCTGATTGAAATCAGCACCCGATGCGATTCGCTTGCCGTCAATTGATGCAAGCTTTGCTTCGAAATCTCCGGGTGTGAACTTACCTTTGATATCCCAGTAGCCGGCAGCGTTGAAAGCCATCCGGATTCGTTCGCGCTCAACAACCAGACGCACCGCAACAGATTGAACGCGACCAGCAGAGCGGGCCTCTCGCCCAATCTTTTTCCAGAGCACTTCCGAGACGGGGTAACCGTAGAGACGGTCGACGATTCTGCGAGTCTCCTGCGCTTCCACTAAGTCCATGTCAACGTCGCGGGTATTGGTAACCGCCTCTTGAATTGCTTCCTTGGTGATCTCGTTGAAGACCATGCGCTTGACGGGCACCTTGGGCTGAAGGACTTCCATGAGGTGCCAGGAGATTGCTTCACCCTCGCGGTCCTCGTCGGTTGCTAGTAGGAGTTCATCAGAATTCTTCAGGGCAGCCTTCAGCGCCTTGATCGTTGCTTTTTTGGATTCATGGACAATATAGAAAGCCTTGTAACCGTCATCGACGTCAACGGCAAGCTTGGCCCACGGCTTCTTGCGCTCCTCGAGCGGAAGGTCAGATTTTTTGGCAACGAGGTCGCGAATATGGCCAACTGATGCAAGAACCTCGTAATTGGGTCCAAGATAGCCGGCAATTTTCTTCGCCTTGGCCGGTGATTCAACAATCACCAGTGTCTTGCTCGCCATGTGATCCTCTCGGGTCCGGGGCCTAAATTCCCCTTCGATCGAAACCTGACGGTAGGACACACCTATATATAGGTATCGCACCGCCCCCTGAATTGAGCCCCATCACCCTCCTAGTTCATGGGGCAAAAGCTTGTTTTACCCGAGCGAAACGCTCTTTTCACGGGAAAAGCGAAGAGGGCCGGGCACTTGGCCCGACCCTCTCACTTATTGATGAACAGGTGCTACTGAGCGACCGTGATCTCCTGTGAATCGCCGACCGCAATCGGGCGACGCTTGGAGATGATGACAGCGATCACGATCACGATCACGGCGAAAGCTGACACCGCATACCGAATTGCGTCGCTGGC
>JBIIOS010000110.1:0-5679 GCA_044336805.1 Candidatus Nanopelagicales bacterium | reverse complement strand
ATCATTGCCACTTAATTCACGCATAAAACCTCACTCCAGACCGAGTTGCCCGGCGACTTTGAGCCTTTGGATTTTTCCCGAGGCGGTGCGCGGCAGTTGTTCAACCACGAAAAACTCCTTAGGTTGCTTGTAACCCGCCAGATCCTTGCGTAGCCGGGTGGTGAGTGCGTCGAGGTCAACTTCGCCGACAACCGCGGCACACACTTTCTGGCCCCAGCGATCATCGGGGACGCCAAACACTGCAACATCATTTACCCCGTCGAAAGCCAGGATCTCTGCTTCAAGTTCTGCCGGGTACACGTTCATCCCACCGGTAATGATGAGATCTTCGCGTCGACCCTCAATGTAGAGATACCCCTGGTCATCAAGGCGCCCAAGATCTCCGACCGTGAACCAACGTCGCCCATCAATTACCCGCCAAGCGGCAGCGGTTTTCTCCGGATCACCCCAGTACTCGAAGTAGCCATACTCCGGTGGTGCGCACCAAATGGTTCCATCGATAATTCGCAACTCGCGCTCCGGTCGAGCCCTACCGACAGAACCGGGCCACAAAGCCCATTGCGTTCCCGGCATCGTCGTGAACTGCCCTTCGGTGGAACCGTAGAACTCCCACACGTTTTCGGCACCGGCCCATTCGTGAATCGCGTTCTTGAGAACTGGCGGACAGGCCGAGCCGGCGTGCACCAACATTCGATAAGGACTCTCTGTTAAATCACCAGATAGTTCGAGAAGTCGCTGCATGTGACTCGGAACCACAAATGCGATGCTCGGACGGTGCTCGGCAATTGCCTTCGCGTGAAGTTCGGCATCAAACCAGCCCGGAAGTAACACATCGCCTCCGGCAAGAAGTGTGTAAAGAGCAAAACGTAAGGGACCCGAATGAGTTAGTGGGCCATGAACCAATGACGTGTCACGGGATGAGCAGTCCCACATGGCAATCTCGGTCCCCCAAAGCCCAGCGGCAGCCTCCGGTGTTAGCACACCAGACCACACACCCTTGGGTTTTCCCGTAGTACCTGATGTGTAGTGCATTGGGCGTCCGAGGGGATATGGCGGCAAGGGATACGACTCTTCAAAGCTAGAAGTGAGCGCAACAAGTGACGCCGTGGTGTCGAAAACCGCGGTCGGTGCGGAATCGCTCAATATGTAATCGCGTTCACGCTCTGACAGATCAGGGTTCACCATGACAGGGATCACTCCGATCGAGAGAGCTCCCCACATGGCCATAATGATGCTGCTCTGCTGACTTTGGGCTTGGTCAATATCTTTTTCGTTATGCGGTGCTATCGCAATACGGTCTCCGGGAGTGACGCCCATGTGCAACAGGCGAGCCGCCGCCCACGAAGCACCCTGTCGAGCTTGCGTTGCGGTCAGTCGGAGCACGCGGGCAAGCCTACGTTGCGCATAGTATGAACACGGGCGTGCCTGTTACCGATTCCCAGCGGAGTGTGAACTCGATCCAAAGAGTAAACCGTGTCCCGGGAAGCTGTTCCACCCCGTAAAGAATCTCGACCACCGTGATCGACGTAGTGCATAGTTCCGTCTAGTGACGGTTTCATCAGCTCGGAGATGACATTGGTGTCGACGACGATCATGGTGACAAATCAGCCGCCCGCGCCGGTACTTCGAGATCGACACCCCCGAGGTCACCGATGCGATTCATCAGAGTCACGAGCATGCCCCGACGCTCGTCACTTTCCGTGACGGCATCGACAAGGATCGCGCGGATCTCAGACTCCATCGAACGACCGTGAGAGGCGGCCCGCATGCGCAGGCACTCCTTAATGTCGTCGTCCAGGTTCCTAATGATCACATCAGCCATCGTTTACTCCCACTCTGCTATCAATGATGGTACTTGCGGACCATGACCGACGGTTATTGACAGTACCGTCGCTAGAACGGGGACGAGTTCAGGGACGTGCCGAGTGAATTACCCTCACGGCCATATTCCTAGAGGGCGCGAACGATGTCGTCGACTCTGTCCTTAGCATCGCCGAAGAGCATCGCCGAGTTTTCATTGAAGAACAGCGGATTCTGCACACCGGCATAGCCCGAAGCCATGGAACGCTTGAACACGATCACGTCATTGGCGTTCCACACGCGCAGAACTGGCATACCGGCAATTGGGCTTCCGGGATCAGTTTCGGCTGCAGGGTTCACCGTGTCATTCGCACCGATCACGAGCACGACATCGGTGTCTGCGAAATCGTCGTTGATTTCATCCATCTCAAGCACGATGTCGTAGGGCACCTTCGCCTCTGCGAGGAGAACATTCATGTGACCTGGCAAGCGACCGGCAACCGGGTGGATACCGAAGCGAACCGTGGTTCCGTTCTCGCGCAGTTTGCGGGTGAGTTCGGCAACGCCGTATTGCGCTTGAGCAACGGCCATGCCGTAACCCGGCGTGATGATCACTGACTGCGCGTTTCGCAACAACTCTGCCGTCTCGACCGCGGTCACTTCACGGTGATCGCCGTAGTCCTTGTCCTCACCTGGCCCAGCTTCGATACCGAAACCACCGGCAATAACCGAAATAAACGAACGGTTCATCGCCTTGCACATTATGTAAGACAGGTAAGCGCCCGAGGAACCCACGAGTGCACCGGTAACGATCAGCAAATCATTTCCGAGGAGGAAGCCTGCGGCAGCCGCGGCCCAGCCGGAGTAACTGTTGAGCATTGACACAACTACGGGCATGTCACCGCCACCGATGGAGGCAACCAGGTGCCAGCCAAGAGCCAGAGCGATGATCGTAACCAAGATCAGCAGCCAGAGCGCCGGGTCGATGACAAACCACACGGTGAGTGCCGCGAAGACAACGAGTGCGCCGATATTTAAGATGTTCTTGCCGGGCAGTACGAGTGGATTTGAATTCATCCGACCCGAAAGTTTTCCGTAAGCGACGATCGAGCCGGTGAAGGTCACCGCACCGATGAAGACACCGACAAAAACTTCAACACTGTGGATTCCCAGGGTGCCTTCCGCGGTGAGCAGGGCTATTTCCTCCGGACTTCCGCCACCCTCGACGAGCAAGTAACCATTCCAGCCCACCAGTACGGCTGCCAGGCCGACAAAGGAGTGCAGAACTGCAATGAGCTCGGGCATGCCCGTCATCTCGACAACTCGTGCCCGCCACAGACCAATCGCAGCGCCAACGACCATGGCCACACCGATAAGGATCAGACCGAGGGAATCAATGCCACGATCTACAGCCAATGCGATCGTGGCGATGAGCGCGACTGCCATACCCGTCATTCCATAGGCATTACCCGCCTTGGCGGTCTCATGCTTGGAGAGGCCGGCAAGGGCAAGGATGAAAAGCAGTGCAGCAACCAGGAAGGCTGCCTGTGCGAGGGATTCAATAGACATGTGATCAGCTCCGCGAGAACATCGAGAGCATTCGGCGCGTCACGGCAAAGCCGCCGAACACGTTAATGCTGGCCAGTAGGACTGCGACGAAGGCCAAGACCGTGATCGCGGTGTTGCCGTGACCGATCTGTAGGAGCGCGCCGACGACGATGATGCCTGAGATTGCATTGGTAACCGACATCAGCGGCGTGTGCAATGCGTGATGCACGCTACCGATCACGTAGTAACCGATCACGATTGCTAGAACAAAGACAGTGAGGTGCACGCGAAAGGATGGAGGCGAAGCTGCAACGAGAAGCAGCAAGATCGCGGCCCCAATACCAACGTAGGTGAATCGACGGGCAGCGCTCATCGGCGCCTTCACCGGCACTTCAGCAATCACTTGCTCCGCTACTGCCTGCGCAGGTGCTGCCGATACCTGGACAGCGGGCGGTGGCCATGTGACTTCGCCATCACGGGCGACCGTAATACCGCGCTGCACGACGTCGTCCCAGTCGATGACAAGCACGCCATCTTTACCGGGAGTCATGAGCTTCAACAGATTGACAAGGTTGGTGCTGAAGAGTTGCGAAGCCTGCGCTGCGAGGCGACCGGGCAGATCGGTATAGCCAATGATGGTGACTCCATTGGCCGTGACCACGACCTCGCCTTTAACTGTGCCCTCAACGTTTCCACCATTAGATGCGGCCATATCGACGATCACACTGCCGCGCTTCATGCTTGCAACCATCTCGGCGGTGATCAGGATCGGTGCCGCTCGGCCAGGAATCAATGCGGTTGTGATGATGATGTCGATTTCCGGGGCCCACTTGGCGTAGAGAGCAGCGGCGCGCGCGTTGTAGTCGTCGGACATCTCTTTGGCGTAGCCGGTTGACGAGACCTCAACATCGGCGGCTGCAACTTCCAAGTACTTGCCACCAAGGGATGACACCTGATCAGCAACCTCGGGGCGCGGATCAGTGGCGTAGACGATTGCGCCCATGCCGCCGGCAGTTCCGATGGCAGCCAGACCCGCAACACCCACACCTGCAACGAGCACCTTTGCCGGGGGAACCTTGCCGGCAGCTGTGATCTGCCCGGTGAAGAATCGACCGAATGCATTCGCAGCCTCGATCACCGCGCGGTAACCAGCAATATTTGCCATCGAGCTGAGGACGTCTAGTGACTGCGCACGAGAGATACGCGGTACGGCATCCATGGCCAATGCGGTGATGCGTCGACGCGCCAGATCCGCGACGAGGTCAGGGTTGAGCGCTGGGCTAACCAAAGAGATGACGGTCGTGCCTTCGCGGAATCGATCAAGTTGCGCAACCGACGGCGCATTAATTCCGAAGATGATGTCAGCGGTGGCCGCATCTCCGATCGATGCACCCGCGGCGACGTATGAATCATCGGAGAACGATGATGCGGCACCGGCGCCTGGTTCGATCACAACGCCGTACCCGAGCTCAATCAACTTCTCGACGGTAGCAGGCGTGGCTGAAACCCGGGTCTCCCCGGGAAGTGCCTCGTGGAGGACTCCAATGATCACTGAACACTCCCAACAGCAAGCGCTTCGAGCTGCACGGCGCAACCCAGACGCGTCAATATAGTGGAGAACAGCGTAATGCACCCGCCGAGGGGAATGGGCGAAACCTACACAATCAGAGTCACCCATTCGACCCCACCAGAAAACACGACTCTCTCGCAATTTAACCCGGCAGAATATAAAGCACGTCCTTGGGCCTAACCGTGGAGCTTTCCCTTCTCAAACCAAATGGGGCCAGGTGGTCAATCATCTGTTGGTAGGGTCTTTGCGATAGTAGGGAGCAAAAAGATTCTTGTTCACTGCCTGCTTGTAGGAGGTGCGTAGCGGGGGTCGCTTGGATATCGATCCAAAAATTACGACATCAAATGCAATTCAAGTTGGGACTCAAGCCAGGAACGAAGCTTCTCGACGTCGGCTGTGGTTGGGAATGCTGAAATTGTTTTCACAATCTGGCCACGCTGATACACGATCAGAGTCATAGCCTGTCGAATGTTATAGCGGTCGCGGGCAACACCATTCTCGACCACACTTATCTTGGCAATGATCAACGAATCTTGCTCAGCAGCTATCTCTTGAAGGACCTGGGTCATCATCTCACATGCGGCACGGCACGATGCCCAAAAGTAAACCAGCACCGGTTTGTCACTCATAAGGACTTCTCTGGTGAAATTGGCGTCGGTAACTACTTTTATCTCTCCCCCGGCTTGCTCAGCTTCAAGGGAATCCTCTGAAGCAACGGCCCCTTTGACTGGGGCCTCACTCGATATTGGTGAAGCCAAGAC
>JBIIOS010000109.1:0-5778 GCA_044336805.1 Candidatus Nanopelagicales bacterium | reverse complement strand
ACGATGAAGTTACCTAGTGGCCCACTAATAATAACAATCATGCCAATAATCATGGCAATTCCATGAGTACCGATCATGCTGTTATAGAAGGAGGGGGTGAACAGCGAAGTCCAGGTCATACCGAGCTCTGTTCGAATAAGCATGGCAAGCAAACCGGCAAAACCAAGAACAAGCATTGCGACGATTAGGTACTGAATTCCCACGACTTTGTGATCTGTGGTGTATTTCCAGTAGCGCTTGCGGCCGAGGTCTTTTCCGGCCATGTATTCGGCGTCCGAGTGGGTTATGTCTCGACCGACAACCCAACGCAGTGGACCAACGAATGCACCCATTCCCAACATGAATCCGACAAACCAGCCGAGGAGAACTGCGAGGTACACATAGGTTGGTTCCGTCGGGGCGAAAGTGTCACTTGATGCTGAGCTTGGGGTGATTATCGCCGTGATCCAACCGAAGATGGTTGCCAATCCAATGCCACCGACAAGCCCGGTGCCAAAGTTCAGCCTTCTCATTACGCCGCCAGCCGCACCATGTTGTGGTGGTTGTGGAACTTCGGAACCAAATACTGTTTTCGTTTCTACCGCTGCGTCAACGCTCATGAGGTCTTCTTTCCTCCGCTTTCACGGACCCATGAATCGAAGGCGTCCTGTTCTAGTACCTGAATTTGCGTTTGCATATAGGCGTGGTGCATTCCGCACAACTCGGCGCAACGGACATTGAATGTGCCCAACTTGTTTGCGGTTACGCCAGTCTGAGTGATCGCGCCGGGGTTCGCATCAATTTTCACACCCAGTTCAACCGCCCAGAAATTATGAATCACGTCTTTGGAAGTGACGTTGAAATACACTGGTCGATCTAACGGCAAATACAAAACATCTGATGTCAATCCGTTGTGTTCGGGATACTCAAATGTCCACACCCACTGTTGTCCCGTGACATTGATGATTTCCGAACTTTTCTGACCAGGCTGTTCATCAGCTGAAATCGTGCCATAAGAATTGGCAGTAATTTGGGCCAATTCAATCAAGCCCCACACAACTAAAAACATCGCTAGTAACGTGGAAGCGACCGTCCACAAAATGACGCCAATTGTGTTGGTGCGAATTGCTGGGCTGTCCTGCATTGGCGGCTCGTCACCGCTTATCTGGCGCCAGCCAATCAAGCTGTACACCAGTACCGCGAACACGAAGGCCGTTATCGGAATTGACACAATCGTGAAAACAAAAACAGTCTGTTCAATGTCTTTCATGATCTCTGAGGCGGGAGCTCCTGTTTGGTTCATCCCTGCCAGAAGCAACCAAGCCAGCGGCAACAACAGGAAGCCGATGACCACGTTCAGAATCAAAATCTTGCGTGCATATGGGCGCTGCAGCCACAACTTCACTCGCCGCATTGAAGGCGGACGGTTTGTCGGCGCTTCAGGTTCTTCAGGAATTAACGTTTCAGTGCTCATACGTCAACCACATCAAATGTTCCGGCCATCCAGCCACGTGTTTGCATGGGCCCACCAAATTCCTGGTAAAGGTCACCACACGGGAACTCGCAGTTCCACACGTAACTGCCAGCTTCTCCGGTCATAAACGTGACGCTGATGATTTGCGGATCCACGACGTAACCCATTTTGTCTGTCTTAGCGTTTGCCGGGTTCATCGGCAGTGGAATCGACATGAAGAAATATGGCTGGGTTGACTCCGGGTATTGGTGCACAGTGAATGTATGGCCCACTTCATCTGGCTTTATTCCCGTTACTTCCTTGCCATTCCACTTCATTTTGCCGTCAACGGTTCCGTGGACCTTAGCGAAGTAAGGGTTGTAAATCGTCCCGCCACTGTCGTACTGACGAAAGTGAATGGTCACGAGCGAATTTGAGGGGACCTGCAAACTTGTTGAAGGAGCGTAAAACGGCTGTCCGGCCAACAGGACGTTGTTAATTGGTGATTTGGTCTCTGGTTGAGGGACTTGAGAAGAACTGTTGGGGTAAATGTCCAAATAAAGTTCGGCATGCGGCATTTCTTCACCTGAAGGTGCCGTCTTGGTTCCCACGACATTTGCTACCAGAACGGGTGGGGCCTCCCCCTGGACGGCATTGAACACCCCTACTCCAGCAACAATCGCCCCCCCAAGGAGAACCGTGAGGAATGTGACCAAGAACTTTTTCACGCATACCCCTTCATGACGGACAGATGTGGCGAGTACCGAGTCTAAGTTGCAACGGAACCGTATCGCATCAGACTACTGAAAACAAGAAAAAATAGACAAACTTTCTATGACATATGCACTAACTGCCGAGATGTCCATTTCAGCTAGCCTGAGACCATGCAAATAGTGCCATTTGGCCTTCCGTTTTGGGAGCCGGACTACTTTGCCTTCATTAACTTGCTGGCAATCGCCGCGTTGTACTTGTGGGCAGCTCGCAGGGCCAAACGAATCACCGGCCAGTCGTGGTCAATCGCACGTACTCTTTCATTTCTTTCAGCCATCGCGGTCATGATCGCCACCTACCTCGGCCCTTTTTCCGCTTGGTCACATGTCGCCTTTTGGCCTCACATGATGCAACACATCGCGATCATGATGGTCGCCGGTCCACTCATAGTGATGTCGAGTCCAATCACCCTGACGTTCATCAACTTAGGGCCGCACGGTCGCAGAAATCTGGTCAAAGTCCTTCGCAGCCGACCGATGAAGTTGATTACGAATCCGTATTTTGGCTGGTTCTTATTCGCCTTCGTGTTATTGGGAACCCACGTGATTTTTGTCATGGAGTGGATTTTGACCGATCACGACGCAATGCTTTTTATTGAGCGGCCTGTTTTCTTGGCCGCTACCCTAATTTTTTATTACCCGTTAATGGGTAACGACATGATCGCCAAACGACCAGATGCTGGAGTCCGTGTTGTTTCCCTTGGATTAATGATGATCCCCGAGACAGTCCTAGGTATGGTGATTCACTTCGCCCCCATCCCTCTTTATCCCACCTACATTGACGCCAGTGTCACAACCGGACTCGATCCACTCACCGATCAAAAATTTGCCGGCGCGCTGATGTGGGCTTTGGGCATGGTGCTTGATGGAATTGGGGTAATGATCGCCTCACTGCAGTGGTGGAGAGAGCAAGAAAAAGAAACTGACCAACTTGAACGCAACGAAACCCGAGAAGCCCGAGAAGCCCGAGAAGTGCAGGCACAATAAGCAATGAAGAAACTTGCTTTGCTAGTCGTCCTCACCGTATCCCTAACCGGTTGTGGAAGCTTCCTATCTTCCAGTAGTGACACCACAATCTCAATCAACGAAATTGACCTTGGAGACGCATCCGCGCAGCAGGCAACCGATGTTGGACTGACCTTCATCGCGAAATCAGATCGCGTACCTATCCCGGCAATTGCTGGACTTGATCTGGATCTGGAGCCCATCGCCATCGCTGACTTATTGGGGAATGTAACCGTTGTGAATGCCTGGGCAAGTTGGTGTGCGCCATGTATTGAAGAAATGCCTGAACTTATCGCCGCCCAAAAAGCCACGACGGGTTTAGACGTTCAATTTCTCGGATTGAACGTTAACGACGACCTTGAGTCCGCCCGTGAATTTTCACAAGAAATCCCTTACCCAAGTATTGCCGATCCAGAGGGTCGACTACTTGCCTTAATCCCCGGCATTCCACCCAGTGGATTACCCAGCACGCTAATCGTGGACAGAAACGGCCAAATAGCGGTTCGAATAATCGGGCCGATCACTGAAGAGGTTCTAACAGCTCTGATCACTGAAGTAGCAGCAGAAAAAGGGCCTCAGTGATATACCTCTCTCATGTCTGAATCAACCTATACCGAAGTGATGCTCAACGTCGCTCGCGGATTTGAAATTGTCGCGACCGTAGTTATCGCGGTCGGATTGATCTGGGCCACCTACTTTTCGCTGCGAACCCTCGCCCGCACCAAGAAAGGCGCCACTGCTTATCAAGCAATGCGGCAAACATTCGGTGGGGCACTTCTCCTCGGATTGGAAATCCTTGTGGCGGGTGATCTCATTCGCACGGTTGCCGTTGAACCGAACTTGGACAATGTCCTTGTTCTGGGTGTCATTGTCCTTATTCGAACCCTGCTGAGTTTCAGTATCGAAGTAGAGATCGACGGCGTACTTCCCTGGCGTAAAGCATTCGTCAGCGGTGCGACCGTAATGAGTAAAGCCAAGCGAGATGCAGACTCAGTCGAGTCCGCCTAAGCCAATTACTGCCTCACCCTGTCAACAAAGGAGACGTCCCATTATGACTGCGCCACTACACCTCATACAGACGTGGCACTTTTATGCGATTAAACCTGCCGCGCTCGCTCGATGAACAAGTTCACCTCGACGGTGACTATTCAATTTCTTTGATGCGTTCTGGACGTGAAACTTGACTGTGCTCTCAGAGATAAACAATTCATGTGCAATTTGTTTGTTGCTCAACCCACGAGCAATCGCGCGAACTACCACAACCTCTCGTTCCGTTAAGTGGTCTGATTTATCGCGGGTTGAACCCAAACTTTTAGCGACTAACTTTCCGACTCCTCGACCCAATACCGTGTCGCCGTCTTGGATCGCTTTAACGCCCTTAGATAATTCATCTGCTTTCAAATCGTCTTTACACAGGTACCCGTTCGCTCCACGACGCAATGCTTCAATCACAATCAATTCACTTAAAGTATTTGCCAAGATCAATATTCGCGTTGAAGGGTATCGGTCTGATATCTCTTCACAGATCTTTAATCCACGGGTTGTGTCATCACCGAGATCCAGATCAATAATCATGATGTCGGGACCGTGTTCATCTACTGCATCAATTACCGAGTCATAGGTTGTTGCCTCGGCAACAACCGCCATCCCGGGGTTTCGCTCCAGAATTGATCTGATGCCCACTCGCGTTATTACATTGCGATCTGCCACCACAATCCGCGTAGTTGCCATTGGCGAACGCCGACCCAGTGAAACCTCTGGTCGGACAATGGGAGCCATATTCGATGCTACCTGTCCACCTAGCCAAATGTCTAGGAATTCACCTATCCAATCTGCCCGGTTAGGGGTAGGTAAGAACACTGGGCCTGCTAAAGCCGGCCTTACAGACTTAATCTCCATGCTAAAGGTCGGCAAACCTGTCGGCACGAGAGGAAAAAATGAGTGTTTATGCGCAGCCTGGACAGGCAGGAAGCGTTGCCGAATTTAAGGCACGCTACGACCATTGGATCGGCGGAGAATATGTTGCGCCGGTTAAAGGTCAATATTTTGAAAACGTCACTCCGGTAACCGGTCAAGTCTTCTGTGAAGTTGCCCGCGGTACTGCCGAAGATATTGAGAAAGCGCTTGATGCCGCACACGCAGCAGCAAAATCATGGGGTGAAACTTCCGTGACCGAGCGCTCAATTATCTTAAACAAGATTGCCGATCGCATGGAAGCAAATCTTGAAATGATTGCCGTAGCTGAAACTTGGGAAAACGGAAAACCCGTGCGGGAAACAATGGCAGCTGACATCCCACTTGCAATCGATCACTTCCGCTATTTCGCCGGAGCGATTCGTGCACAAGAAGGTTCCATTGGAGAACTAGATCATGACACCGTGGCCTATCACTTCCACGAGCCTTTAGGTGTCGTTGGTCAAATTATTCCGTGGAACTTTCCAATTTTGATGGCTGTATGGAAGCTCGCTCCTGCACTGGCCGCCGGCAACTGCGTTGTACTTAAGCCAGCCGAACAGACACCGGTTTCAATTCTGTTTCTCATGGATCTCATCGCAGATCTTCTCCCCCCAG
>JBIIOS010000108.1:0-5799 GCA_044336805.1 Candidatus Nanopelagicales bacterium | reverse complement strand
GATAAGTATCCCGGCGTCCTCAACTACCAGATACTTCACAATCTCCACACCACCAGTTTCAATGTCGACTTCTACCTCTACGACATGGCAAGCGTCAGAAAATGTTCCCGCCGGGTCATATTCCCCCGTCGAATAAAGACCGGCCGAACCTTCTGGAAGAAGGTGGCTGCTCAAATATGCGGTACGTGCGATCTCGGCAATGGGAACTGATACCGGGGAGCCAACAACCCGAACTTCCCCGTCCTCCAAGATTAAGTCACGTGGACTAATTTCGAGCATTGCGCCCGCCACGTTCAAAATTTGATCACGCAAATCGTTCGCGGCCAATTGTGTTGCGCCACCGCAAATCACCATGGATCGGCTTGCGAAGGTGCCCCAACCAAACGGGGTGGAATCTGTGTCACCATGGATCACACGGATGTCGCCGGGATCTATTTTGAGTTGATCAGCGACTAATTGTGCGAGTGCGGTGGTCAGCCCTTGCCCGTGCGGACTAGCTCCAATTCGAAGTTCCACACCTCCTGATGAATCCATCTTCATCGAGACACGCTCAAATCCAGGAGTAATTCCCATCCCTCGAGCTGCAAACGCCGGGGTTCCGTAACCTGTTCGCTCGGAGAACGATGAGATGCCCATACCAATCCATATCCCTTGCTCCCGAGCTTTCGCTTGACGTTCGCGAAACTCCTCCACATTGGAAAGTTTCTTCGCCAAACGCAACGACTCGCGATAAGACCCTGGGTCGACAACCAAACCCGACGGGCTTCGATACGGAAATTCATGAATGAGATTTCGATCGCGGAGCTCCCACGGATCCATGTTCATCTTTATGGCAGCTGTCTCAATCAGCCTTTCCATGGCAAGTGTTTGCACGGGTCGGGAGACACCTCGGTAAGGCGCGATCGGGCACTTGTTTGTGATCACTGCTCGCGAGCGCACCGAATACTCGGCGAAGTTGTAGGGACCAGGCAATTCAGCCATTGCCATTAACGGCTCAACACCGAAGGTGACCGGATAGCAGGAGTAGGCACCGACGTCCGCAAGAATGTCGGCCTTGAGGGCCGTTAAGTATCCATCCTTGAAGGCCCCTTCAACACGATACACCTGTTCACGACTGTGCCACGACGACAGGAAATTCTCACTCCTCGTTTCGATCCAAGCAATCGAGGTGCGGAGTTTACGTGCAAGTGCAACGAGGGCAACATCCTCGCGAGCCAAACTCATCTTGCCGCCGAATGCGCCGCCCACATCTGGAGCTATTACTCGGAGCTCACTCACCGGAATGCCGAGCGATTCGCAGATGCCCAACTGCACAATATGCGGCATCTGAGTGGATGTTGTCAGGGTTGTGCGTCCCGTGCGGGGATCAAAGGAAGCAACTGATCCACGGGTCTCTAGCGGCATTGCGCTTTGACGATGCGAAATAACTTCAACCTCAACTACTACATCGGCCGCAGCAAACACTTCATCAAAATTTGGGGTCTTAATATTGGAATTAATGACAACATTCACATCAGATGGGAAGTCAACATCGTGTACCGGGCGCGTACCCGATGCACTGGCAGATTGTGTGTCAAGAACCGGCGCTAGTACGTCGATATCGAAATCAACGAGTTCAGCTAGATCCTCTGATTCCGCCTGAGTAGATGCCAACACAACTGCGATGGGTTCGCCAGCAAACCTAATGTCGTCAAAAGCGAGTATGGGCATCTCAACAGCTACATAGTCGGGACGATTCAATACTGGCCGAATGGGTTGCGCAATGATGTCCCGAGCAAAATAGCACTGCACACCTTCAGGAGCGGAGGCCTGCTTAAGTTTACCCGCAGCAATCGGACTACGGATAAAGGTTGCGTATAAATTCGCATCGACAGCAACATCCGCAACGTAGTTGCCAAGACCTCGAAGAATGGTCGGGTCTTCAAGTCTTGGGAGCCGGCGACCAACCCAACTTCTCATGTAAGAGAGCCTGCCAGGCTTCGTTTGGTTAATGCTTTCACTAGGTCCTGGCGAAATTCCTTGCTGCCGTGTAGATCACCATTTGGATCAACTTCTTGGGAAGCTAACGATGCCGCTTGAGCAAATGTCTCAGGAGTTGGCGCTTGCCCAATGAGCGCCGCTTCAGCCTGTACAAGCCTGAGCGCGCGATCCGACACCCCTCCGGCGCACAAGCGAGCATCAGTGATCACATTCTCACGAACCTCGATGGCGCTCATGACAGCAACAATTGCGAAATCACCAGCACGCCGGGCAAATTCCTTCAGATTCACACGATAGTTGGATCCAAGTGCTGGCAACTCAATATGTGTGAGGACTTCATCGAACTCAATAGCTGGTGTGAATACCGTCAGGAAAAAATCACGAGCGTCGATGACGCGTGCTCCACTCGGGCCCATCACATGCATGCGAGCATCAAGCAGAGTCGCCATCATGCACCATTCCGAGGATGGATCACTGTGCGCCAGACTGCCACCGAACGTTCCGCGAACACGAATGGGTACGTGCCCCACCAGCCCAGCCGCATATCGGAGTAAGGCACCCAGTGGACCTGGAATATCGGAGTTTTCAATGTCACAGTGGCGAGTGAGTGATCGAATAGTCACCGTGTCCTGAGACAGGGACCAGCCACGCAAATCCGAGATGCCACCAATGTCAATGAGTACTTCGGGCCGAGCGAGACGGAAATTCATCATTGGCAGCAGACTTTGGCCACCAGCAAGCACCTTTGCTTCATCACCGTGTTCAACCAATGCGGCTACCGCCTGGTCTACCGATTCTGCACGTTCATATGCAAATGCCTGTGGTTTCACAATCGGTCACACCTCGCCTAAGTATTGGTCGACATCAACCCCGATGGCCCGAAGCATTCCGACGTCTGCTGGACATGGCCCACCTACACTCACAATACGACTATCGCGGTTGGCCCGCACGGCGTGGCGAACACCAATCGGAACATGCAAGACATCACCGGCTTTAAATTCAAGGACGGTGTCATTGTCATGGTCCACCATCGTTCCCACACCTTCAAGGATGTAAATGGTGTCCTCAGATTCCGCATGGATGTGGGGAATATTCTCCTCACCCGACTCCATGACCACGAAGTTCATATTCGCTGTCTTCGCACCCGCTCCAAGCCACACCACAAGCCGTGCGTCATTTGAAATCATCGGGACCATCATTCCCGGTTCGTCGCGATGGAAATACTTGATTGCCATGGTTTTCAGCCCTTCGTATTTCCGGATAGTGCTTCATAAAGGGCTATGTCAGCTGGGCATGGCCCTCCAAGCACAACTGTGTTTTCCTGCTTCGCGACAAACAAATACTGCGTTCCAATCTCGATATGGAACATACCTCCCACGCCGACCTCACGTGACTTTTTATCCGTGAGATCTGATACCAGGACAGAGCCCTCGGCCACGTAGTACACCGCTTCACTCCCGTGAACGAGTTCCACTGTTGAGGATCCCTGCGGCATCGCGAAGTAATGCAAGGACCGCTCGTTGCCACCGTTTCCTGGCCAGATGATCGCACGACATGTTGCGCCACCGTAAACGATGTCCATGGGAGGACCCCACTGCGAGGGTGAGATGACCCGCACGGCGTCTTGATTAAACATGGAGTACTCCTTCTTTGCCCTATTTTTATGAAGTCGTTAAACCGAAGATTATTTCCGAGAGCGCCAGAAAACTATGCGATTATCCAAGAACTCAAAAATCCAGTACAGAATGAGCCCAAAGAGCATCAATGCCACGATGGTCGCAAATCCATAGGCGACCTCAAGTTGGAAATTGAACTTCTTGATAAGAACGCCCATGCCCTCAGATGCACCAACGAACTCGGCGACGATGGCACCGATCAAAGCTAAGGTGATGGCATTCTTGAGTCCAGAAAAGAGCACTGGAAGTGATGAAGGAACCACCAACTTTCGATACTCATCCCAGCGTGACGACCCAATTGATCGAAAGAAAGTCTTGTAGTCCTGATCTACTGTTTCAAGTCCGACCAGGACACTCAGCACAACTGGGAAGAAACAGATGGTTGCCGCCATGACCACTTTGGATTCGATTCCGAATCCGAACCAGACGAGAAACAACGGTGCAAGGGCGACACGCGGCATAATTTGAAAACCCACCGTTACTGGGTACAAAGCAGCACGGGTTCGATCGGAGAGACCCATCAATGTGCCCAAAATCCAAGCAATAGATGCACCGATGAGGAATCCGTAGATTGTTTCACGCATCGTTACAGATGCCGCATCCCAAAAGAAGGCTTGTGTACTCAAGTCCGCGAGTGCCTGTACAACAGCGATCGGGGATGGAACAATTATCGGGTTTAAAATACCTGTGATCGAACCTAACTCCCAAAGCACCAGGATGAGCGCGACCAGCAAAGTTGGCGGCAAGAAGACATTAACGAATCGGTTTCGAAACGAGATTTTGCCAAAAGCCGGACGCGGTTTTGTGTTGTTAATGGTGTCGCTCATTTGATCGAGTCCTCCTCCATGAATGAGCTCAATGCATGCCGCACTTGTGCCACTTTTTGATTGAACAAGTCTGATTCGATGAAATCGAGTCCCCGCTCACCATCACGTGGCACATCGATAATCTCGACAATCTCACCGGGTCGGGATTTCATCGCAACAACGCGATCCGCTAGGAATACTGCTTCCTGGATGTTGTGAGTGACGTACACAGAAGTTCTGTTAGCTATTTGATGCATTCGAGCGACTTCAATATTCAGTCGTTCACGTGTGAATTCATCTACAGCACTAAATGGTTCATCCATCAAGATCAGCGGTGAATTCAACACGAGTGTCTGAGCCAGGCTGACTCTCTGGCGCATTCCACCCGAAAGTTCCCAGACATGTTTGTTCTCGAAACCTTCCAGCCCGACTAATGTGAGAAGTTCTCTGGCGCGCGCGAAGGATTCCTGTTTTGGCAATTTCCGCATCTCCGCAGGGAGAACGGTGTTCTGAAGCACGGTGCGCCATGGAAGAAGCACCGCGCGTTGGAACATGATTGAAATATCAGTTCGCCCGGCTTTCGGAGGAGTTCCCCAAACCGAAACCGTTCCCTGATCCTCTGTAACTAATCCAGCCAGAATGTGCAAGAGAGTTGACTTCCCGCAGCCGCTTGGCCCAACCAGGGCAACAAACTCCCCCTGATTGATTTCAAGGTCCACTTCATTTAGGGCGTGAACGTCACCGTCTTTTGTCTCATAACGTTTCACCACCCCCTGCATTTGCAGGAAGCCAACTGACTCTTGCATTGAAAACTCCTTCTATCTTGATGAGTTCCGAATTAACTCTTTGCTGCAGACTCGACGGCAGCCTTATCGAAGTTCACGTACTCCGTGATGGCTTCAGATATTTGAGCACCGGTGACCATAGAAGTGACGTCCAGCTTTTCACTGATTGTCCCTGACGAGAAAAGCAGATCCGCGGTTGTCTGCCACGCTTCCTGGGTCACTGAACCGAATGGCGCAGCGGGGTCTGCTTGCTTGGCCAAAGCCAACGTGTCTGCAAGGTATTGCTCGGCAAATACTGCGTCCGTGCACTCCTGTGGAACTATCTGGCAAGAGATGTCTAGAGCCTTGACTGGGTTTGCTTCGGCAAATGCAGCTCCTTTAGCCCAAGCACGCATGATGCCAACAAGCGCCTGCACCTTAGCTGGATCTTCCAATACGGATTGGCGTGTGATCAAGCAGTCACCAGGAATTGCGTTGAACTTCTCTGGGGTGATGTCACGAGTGACCAGACCCTGAGCCGTCAATGTTGAGATGTCTGGGTAACTGGAGGCC
>JBIIOS010000014.1:0-22328 GCA_044336805.1 Candidatus Nanopelagicales bacterium | reverse complement strand
TACCTACCTCAACTCTGAACGCGCACAGGCTCATTGCTGCCGCATCCGCTCAGGATCATGTGCTTGGAGGATTAATGGCAACACGGTTTGCCATGGGCGCCTTGCGTGATGGATTATGTGTGAGTGACCCAACAGTGTTGACACAGTTAGCGGTTGAAACCGGGATGGTTGAACAAGATGTACACGAAGTTTTGAGCACTGATGCATTCCTTGACATTGTGCGGGCCGACGAAATGAGCGCACGGGAAATTGGCGTGACCGGTGTTCCATTCTTTTTGTTTAATGGGCGGGTGGGGCTTTCGGGAGCCCAGCCACCAGATGTTCTCGTTCAAGCAATGAAACAAGCGAGGGAGTCATGAGCTTTCGGGTGGTTACTGCCAATGTGAATGGAATTCGGGCGACTGCTCGTCGTGGCGGGCTGGAGTGGCTAGCCGAGAGTGGCGCTGATGTCATCTGTTTACAGGAAGTGCGCGCAACGACCGACCAGCTGCTGGAGGTAATTGAATCCTCTGCGCTTTCGCGGTGGAAGGTTAATCACGCTCCTGCTCCAGAACTTGGGCGTGCAGGGGTTGCCGTGCTCTCCCGCGAAGATCCAAGTGCTGTTCGTATAGATGTCAAGGTGGCCGACCTCGATGGACAGGGTCGCTGGCTTGAATGCGATTTTGAATCCGCGGTGGGCCCCGTCACGGTTGTGTCCACCTACATTCATTCGGGTGAAGTGGATACTCCCAAGCAGATTGCCAAATATGCATTTCTTGACGGCGTTGACAAGCGACTGTCAGCTCTAGCTCGCTCTGCCAAGCGCACTGGGCGTGAAGCGCTGGTGTGTGGGGATTTCAATATTGGGCATCGAGAAGTTGATATTAAGAATTGGAAAGGCAATCGAGGCAAGTCTGGGTTTTTGCAGGAGGAGCGGGCCCACTTAGACGCTTGGTTTGACGGGCCTTGGACCGATTTGGGGCGTCAACTGGGTGGAGAGGGGCCTGGTCCTTACACCTGGTGGTCGTGGCGCGGTCGGGGATTCGACACCGATGGTGGTTGGCGGATTGACTATCAAATTGCAACTCCAGCGCTCGCGGCGCGGGCTCACTCCGCGATCGTAGGAAAAGCTGCCACCTATGCCGAGCGCTGGAGTGATCACGCGCCGCTGACGGTCGACTTTCAATAAGTCCACTGGGGTGTGTCGAGTAGCCACGGACATACCCCGAATCTTGGCCATCTGAAGGACATTGTGCGCCGGAGTAGACTCTGCACATGTCGGGCATAATCACGTATTCCCCAAAAGTGTTTATCCCTTTGACCTCCCTATGTCGAGATCGTTGTGGCTACTGCACATTTGCCAAAAGTCCGCATAAAGTTGAGAGCCCTTACCTCACGATTGAGTCGATCCTTGAAGTTGCTCGGGTGGGCGCTGCGGCCGGCTGCCATGAAGCGTTATTCACGTTGGGGGAGTACCCAGAGTTTCGCTATGAGGAGGCACGAGCCTGGCTTGATGAGCACGGATACGCCAGCACAATTGAATACCTAGCAGCCGCAGCAGCTGCGGTACTGGCCGAAACGGGACTCCTGCCTCATGCAAATGCGGGTGCCCTCGACCACGCCGATTTAACGCTTCTGCGCAGCGTCTCCCCAAGCCAAGGCATGATGATCGAGTCACTCAACCCTGACCTGGCCGCGCACCGTGGAGCGCCTGATAAAACCCCCGAGCGTCGCTTGGCCACATTGGATGCGGCAGGTGAACTTGCGATTCCCTTCACGACCGGAATTCTGATCGGGATAGGCGAATCCCAAGCCGACCGCGTCACGGCGTTAGAGGCCATTGCAACCTCACATGAAAAATATGGACACGTTCAAGAAGTGATCGTGCAAAATTTTGTACCAAAACTTGATACTGAAATGCGCAATTGTCCACCATGTTCACACGATGAACTCTTGGAAACAATTCGCATTGCTCGTGGGATTCTCCCTTCGAGCATTCATTTGCAAGCGCCGCCCAATTTAAGTGAGGATCTCGACTCCTTGCTCGAGTCAGGGATCGATGACCTTGGTGGAATATCTCCGGTTACAGCAGATTTCGTGAATCCTGAAAAACCGTGGCCATCCCTTGAACTTCTTCGGGAGCGAGTAGAGGCAAGTGGTCGCACTCTTGTTGCTCGGCTCACTGTTTACCCAGAGTTTGTTCGTGATGCTGACAAATGGATTGCCCCCGAATTGCATTTTTCCGTGCTGGATCGAAGTGACGCCGACGGATTCGCCCGTGATGACGTTGGTGCAACTTTCCCTGAAAAGTATCAAGATGCCGTGAACGTGGGAACGGGCGCTGAAGTTATCCAAATTGGGCGTCGGTCGACCGCGTGGTACTCCGGAGCTGACGCTGCGCCGGCAATCCTCATTTCTGGCAGGGCGACCGGTCCGGCCTCCGCGCAGATTGCCGAGATCCTTGATGAAGCGCGTGCGGGAAACCGAATCGATGAGTCCAGCATTGCGACTTTGTTCCGGGCCCGGGGCCAAGATGTTGCTGTGATTGCTTCAACTGCAGACGAGCTACGCGAATCCGTCAATGGTGATGTTGTTACATTTGTCCGAAATCGAAACATTAATTACACGAACGTGTGTACATTTAAATGCACATTTTGTGGTTTTTCAAAAGGTCCACTTTCACTCAACCTGCGGGGTGCCCCTTATCTGCTCAGTGATTCTGAAATTGCTGATCGTGTCATTGAGGCTTATGAATTGGGTGCCACCGAAGTGTGTTTGCAGGGTGGGATCCATCCAAGTTTTGACGGCGACTACTACATAAACGTGGCGAGAGTCGTCAAAGAGGCCGTACCTTCAATGCACATTCATGGGTTCACAGCACTTGAAGTTTTTGAAGGTGCACAGCGACTCAATGAGCCAGTTGACTCTTATCTTTCCCGGCTCAAGGAAGCAGGACTTCGCACATTGCCTGGAACTGCAGCTGAGATTTTGTCCGATGATATTCGCTCAATAATTTGTCCCGATAAAATTTCCACCCAGCAATGGCTCGATGTTCACGAGGTTGCTCATTCATTAGGACTTCGCTCGAATGTCACCATCATGTTTGGCAGTATCGAACGACCCGAACATTGGGCCAAACATATTGTTCGCACTCGCGACCTGCAACTGCGTACTGGTGGGTTTACCGAGTTCGTGCCGTTGCCTTTCGTGCACATGGCTGCACCCATCTATTTGAAACGAGGAGCGCGTCGCGGTCCCACGTGGCGCGAGACGGTGTTAATGCATTCGGTTGGCCGTATCGCATACCACGGAACTATCCCCAATATCCAAGCTTCATGGGTGAAATTGGGGCCCCGGGGCGCGCGGCAACTGTTGCAGGCTGGAGTGAATGACCTCGGCGGAACATTGATGGATGAGAATATTTCTCGGGCTGCAGGAGCAAGTCATGGGCAAGGAATCACGGACTCGCAATTCCGTGAAGTAGTTGAACCTCTTGGCCGCACCCTCGTTGAACGAACAACACTCTACGGACGAATCGAGTCAACTTCCACCGTACCGGCGGCTTAATGCCGGAACATTTTTTGGGAACCCCTGCAACGGCACCGGGTCCACTCGGACCGGACATGCTCAAGGACTTTGCCTTAATCCGGCGAAATCCGCTCGAGTTCCTTTTCAAAACATGGCGCTCCTACGGAGATGTTGTTCAGTTCCCCATTCCCAAACCACCGACGTATCTGGTGAACTCACCGACAGGTGTTCGGCAGGTTTTGGTCAATAACGCTAAAAACTATGACAAGTCCACCATTCAGTACCGAGCACTTTCGCTGGTAACCGGCAGCGGTCTGCTCACAGCAAATACCGATCTTTGGCGTGAGCGAAGGCCGATTATTCAACCAGCATTTCACCAGAAGGTCCTCGATAATCTGATCCCGGTGACAAATCGGGCGGCTCAGCGGATGCTGCATGACATTGAACGTGAGGCGTCCGGGAGCGTTACTGACATTGATCAATTTATGTTGAATGCATCCCTCGAAGTTGTTGGTGAATTTCTCTTTGGTTCAGATCTGAGCGACGATGCCAATGCGATCACTGCTGCAACGCTTGAAGCACTGGAGATTGTGATTAAGCGGGCGCGAGTTCCATTGTCTCCACCTCGGGCGATTCCCACACCGGGGAACCGAGTTCTCAAGCGCAGTTTGCGAACCTTAGATTCTGCAGTGTCATCCATTGTGAGTTCGCGGGAGAAGTTTGATTCGACAGTTGACCCGAATGAAGTTTCACATCTTGTCGACCTGCTACTCGCGGCCCGGTCAAGTGGACAGATTGATCGCGATGGCATCCGCGATGAAATAGTCACTTTCATTATCGCCGGACACGAAACGGTCGCTAGTGCGCTTTCTTGGTCGATTGCTTTGCTGGCAGCGAACCCGGAGAAACAAGTCCGGGTGGCGCAGGAGGCTCGGGCTGCATCAGCTTTGGAACTTAACGCAAAGATTGCGCAAATGCCTTACACCCAGGCGGTATTCAATGAAACTTTGCGTTTGTACCCGCCAGCCTGGTTGATCACTCGAAAAGCTCGTGGAGCAGACCAGATTGATGGACATGACATCCCGGCCGGAGCACTCGTCATCACGAGCCCGGCACTGCTGCACCGACACCCAGATATTTGGAGTAACCCAGACGCCTTTGACCCGGAACGTTTCCTAGATCCTTATCCACGCGAAAGTTTTATTCCCTTCGGTGCGGGTTTGCGTCAGTGCATCGGAAAAGACTTCGCCTATGTGGAAGGGGTGATAATGCTGGCAAGCTTGTGTGAACGGCTGGAGTTTGCGTACCCGGCCGGCCAGGGATTGCCTGCCAGTGATCCGCTGGTGACGATTCGACCTGTTGGTGGAGTGAAGGTGCGCGCTACCCGCCGTGTGTGATGTAACCCATTAATGCGGCTCGTTCGCTTTCAAGTTCGTTCAGTCGTGCTTTCACTAAATCGCCAATACTCACAATTCCGATCAATTCACCGCTGTCGGAGGTGATCGGAATGTGTCGTATCCGCTGTGAAGTCATCACGTTCATTAAATCGTCGATCTTGGTATCAAGGGGTGCGACAAAAACTTCCGTGGTCATGATTTTGGAGACTGGCTCGTTCAAAATGGATTCAGAGTCGGCAAGAGCCCGCACGACGTCGCGTTCAGAAACGATACCAGTGATTGTTTTTCCATTAGTGGATACAACCAGGGCACCTACTTTGTGAAGGGACAGAAGTCCGAGCAGATCCTTCACGCTGCGGTCGGGTTCGACCGTAACAACCTTGGTTCCCTTGCCTGCAAGGACTGATGAAATTTTCATTTTGCCTCCCTAGGTGTTTCACCTAGTGTGGCAAGTTATGTGCTCTATGTCTTGTTATTGAATAAGTCTATGCATGCTCGATGCAGTAAGCCGTTTGTGCCTATAAAGGATGAACTGCGCTCGTTGTCTTTAATGGGAAGCTCGTCGCCATTGAATTGAGACGCTACTCCGCCCGCCTCAGCGACAATGGGCACCAGCGCCGCGTAGTCATAGAGGGCAAGCTCTGGCTCAGCACTAACGTCAACTGCTCCTTCTGACATAAGCGTGTGAGACCAGAAGTCTCCGTAAGCCCGTTGGCGCCACGTAGCGGCTCGCATTGTTTCGAATTGTTCCGGATTCCAACCCACTTGATCGGAAAATGAAAATGACGCGTCGACGAGATTATTTACCGAACTCACCTGCAATCGTCGAGGGGAATCGTTTTCAAATTCGCGAACCCACGCTCCGTGGCCTGTTGTTGCCCACCACCGGCGTCCCAATGCCGGCGCGCTGACCAAACCGAGTGTGATCTGGCCTCCCTCGCGCAGGGCAATCAAGGTAGCCCACACGGGTACTCCGCGGACAAAGTTTTTAGTTCCATCAATTGGGTCAATGATCCAGGTTCGTTCGCCCGATGATTTTTGAGCAAACTCTTCACCAATGACGCTGTCGTCTGGGAATGCTTCGGTGATGAGTAATCGAAGTTGTGTTTCCACAGCGAGATCAGCATCGCTGACAGGAGTGAGATCAGGTTTTTGGGTGACGACAAGATCTAGTGAATTGAATCTTTTGAGTGAAATTGCGTCGGCTTCGTCAGCGAGGTGGTGCGCGAACTCGAGGTCGTCAAGAAATTGAATCATTGCACTCCCGTCGCAGTATTTCCGGCAAGTAAATTTTGCATTGATTTTACTCTTTCAAGAATTATGTGATCGGTGATGCGCATGAATGCACAATCCTGTTCATTGTGGCTGCAAGCGCGCGGGCAACTTTCGGTGAAGCGCATGAGATCAGGGTAGGCGTTAATTATCGTTTCACGGGAGACGTGGGCTAGGCCAAAAGACCGAATTCCTGGGGTGTCGATCACAATTCCGTTGGCTTCAGGTAGCGGGAAAGCGATCACGCTGGTCGAGGTGTGCTTGCCCTTCCCGGTGAGGTCGTTGACCGTCCCGGTAATTCGGTGAGCATCGGGTGCCAGCTCGTTAATCAATGTTGATTTTCCCACCCCAGAATGACCCATAAGAATACTGACATGTCCCTGCACAAATTCCTTGATTGATGTAGGTGCAACCCCGCTAGCAATGACAAAAATTGGAATGCCGAGTTCTTGGTAGACATTCACGAGTTCGCTGGGATCCTTCAGGTCGGACTTTGTCACAACAAGAAATGGTGTCACTCCTGCATCCATCGCCGCGACTATCGCGCGGTCAATGAAGCCAATTCTGGGTTCTGGGTTTGTCGATGCAACGACGATGCCGAGGCGGTCTGCATTGGCAACAATTACCCGCTCCTGAGGATCATTGTCGTCGGCAGTTCTCCGCAATTCGGTGGACCGGGGCTCACGCCGAACAATTCGCACCTGGTGGTCAATACCGCCATGTGGATCTCCGACCATGGCCACTCGGTCGCCTACGACCAAACCTTTACGTCCGAGTTCACGTGCTTTAACGGCATAAAGAATCTGGGTGTCACCTTCAGGATTAACCGTGAATCGACCTCGGTCAACCGTTGAGACGGAACCGTAGAACATATTGTCAAAACTAGGACGATCCTTTGTCCGAGGTCGGGACTTGGATTTCCCCGGTCTTATGCGAACGTCGTCTTCATCAAGATTATGTGCCATCAGGTATTTAGCAACTCTTCCCAGCGTCTCACAAAATCAGGGAGGGTCTTACCGGTTGTTTCAATATTTTCCACGGTGACTCCGGGGACTCGAAGCCCCAAGATTGCCCCAGCGGTTGCCATGCGGTGATCCTCATATGTGTGGAAAATTCCGCCGTGAAGGGTTGCTGGAAAAATACGTAACGCACTCTGTTCCTCGACTACTTCACCACCGAGGGTATTTATCTCAGTAGCGAGTGCACTGAGTCGATCCGTTTCATGTCCGCGAAGATGCCCGATCCCGCGAAGGTGAGACGGGGTTGTGGCCAGCGAGCACAGGGCTGCAATTGTCGGTGCGACTTCTCCGATGTCAGCAAGATCTGCGTCAATGCCCTTGATCTCACCCGTTCCTTCGAGGCGGAATATGTTTGCGTCACGCGTGATGATTGCTCCAAGTTGTTCGAACACTTCTATTATTCGTTGGACAGGCTGCAGTGAACTTGCCGGCCAGTCGGCGCAGGTAACGCTCCCACCGGCAACCATTGCTGCAGCAAAAAATGGTGTGGCATTTGACAGGTCACCCTCGATAGCAAGATCCACGCCATTGATGTTTTGCGGATCAACGTGCCAGGAGTCATGCTTAAGAGTTGATTGACGAACCGTGACACCGTGTTGGGCAAGTGAATTAATTGTCATGTCAACATGCGGCAGGCTGGGTACAGAGCTGGCATTGCCTAAGTCGGCGGGTACGTGACGGATAGTGGCGCCCGCGTCACAACGAGGTGCACACAACAGCAGTGCTGAAACAAATTGGCTTGACTTTGAGGCATCAAGGACAACTTCACCACCACGAACATGTCCGTTTCCGTGAATGAGGAATGGGAGGCGACCCCGGTCCTCAATTTCGACACCAAGATCTTTCAGTGCTTCGAGAAGAGTTGCCATTGGGCGCTTGCGGGCGGCCGCGTCACCGTCAAAATAGGAATCACCGTGCGCGAAAGCGGCCACGGCCGGTAGAAACCGCATGACGGTTCCGGCAAGACCAACATCGATAACCGTGGGTGATTCCACTCCTGCACGCATGAAATGTGGGGTGATCCGCAGGTCAAGGTTTCCGGCTGGGTCGGTCCCAAGTTCATCTATCTGGACGCCCAGATTCCTGAGCCCATCGATCATCAAGGCTGTATCCCTGGCATCAAGTACGCCTCGCAGGGTCGACGGTGAGTCGGCCAGCGAGCATAAAATGAGCTCGCGGTTGCTCAAAGACTTGGAACCGGGCAGCGTAATCGCGGCGCTGATTGCTCCGTTCGTCGCACTCGCCGTAGGAGCTGCCCAGTCGGTCATGGGGCTAGTCTTTCACTCGCGTCCTACTATCTACACATGTGCGGTCGTTATGTCTTAGCCGGCGACAACAGTGATCTGAGCGCGCTTGGGTCCGAATTTGACGCGGACCTTGATCCGGAGCTAGCCGAGCAGCAATATCGGCCCAATTACAACGTTGCACCGAGTAGCAATATCCCGGTGGTTGCCGCTGCGGCCGGAGTTCGTGTTCTCAAGCAGGTGCGCTGGGGGATAGTTCCCAAGTGGAGCAAGAATTCATCGACTCTGCTCATCAATGCGCGAGGAGAAAGCGTCGCCGAAAAGCTCACTTTCGCTCGTTCATTTGCTACGCGTCGAATTCTGATCCCGGCAAGCGGGTATTACGAGTGGAAACGCCCGGCAAAAGACCCTTATTTCATTTCGCCACCGCTCGGAGGCTCGCGGATCATGCCAATGGCGGGGCTGATCGCTGACAGCGTGATTGACGGTCAAGAAGTGCACACGTGCGCGATTATCACTCTCGCTGCAGCCCCCCATCTCGAACCAATCCATGACCGAATGCCCGCCTGTATCAATTCGAAAAATTGGGATGCTTGGCTAGATCCGTCGATTGAAGTTCACGTGGCATTGGATTTATTGGTGGCCCGGACGGATCTTCAAGTAATTCCCGTGGGTCGGGCAGTTAATTCAGTCCGGAATAACTCGCCCGTGCTGATCGAAGAACTCCGATCAGCCGACTAAGATCGATTTTATGCATGTAGTCGCTGAAATGGTTGCGTCCGTCCACTCTTTTGAGGCCGAGATCGGCGACAAAGTTTCAGCCGGTGACACCCTTCTGATTCTTGAATCGATGAAGATGGAAATCCCCGTTTTGGCCGAGCACTCCGGCGTGGTTAGCGAGTTCGCTGTCGCTATTGGTGACGTTGTCAGCGAGGGCGATTTGCTCGTCGTTCTAAAATGAGCGAATCATGTGCCTGTTTGAATCACGTTGTTGGGAACACGGCCAGACTTGAATTCGCCGTGGGTTCAGCAGATACTGCGATAGCACTCGGGAGTGGCTCAGTAAATGTTTTGGCAACTCCCATGGCTATTGCCTGGTGCGAAGCCGCAACCACAGCCGCGGTAGCACCGGCAATCTGCAGCAATTGCACAACGGTGGGATACAAAATTGAGTTCTCACATCTGTCGCCAACAGCGGTAGGCGAGTTGGTTTACGCCAGCGCGCTAGTCGAGTCCGTATCCGGTGATCGCATTATTTTTGCCGTTGAACTGGGTAACACCCAAGCGCCCGTCGGTAAGGGGAAAATCACTCGGGTGCGAGTTGATCAAAGAACTTGGGCGAGTTAACTAACGGTATTCTTAAATACCGGTGGTCGTGCGTGGGTAAGCCACCTCTGGGTCCGTCATCACGTTCACTAAGTAGGGAACTCCAGAGTTCATGGCGCGTTCCAGTGCCGGTCCTAAGTGGGTGGTGTCGGTAACGACCTCACCCGCGCCGCCCAGTGCGCTCACCACTTGGTCGTAGCGACTCGGTTGCAGGTCTGCAAGGACGTCGTAGCCGTAGAGAAAACGCATGGGGTGACGTTCAAGCCCCCAGCCCGCGTTATTGCCGATCAGGATTGTGGCGGCCACATTGTGACGTACGAGTGAATCAACATCCATCAGTGAAAAACCGGCAGCGCCATCACCGAGGAGAACAACGAGCGGATCACTGGGGAATGCCATACCGGCAGCCAGGGTGTAGCCCATCGCCGTTCCTAGTGCCCCAAAAGGTCCAGGGTCCAACCACCGTCCGGGGCGGCTTGGCTCGATGAATTTGCCCGCAAAAGAAACAAAATCGCCGCCGTCGCCGATTGTGATTGTAGACTCGGTGAGGCGAGGGATAAGTGCGCCGTAAATCTCAGCCGGATGGATAAGTTCGCTACGGGTGTTCATGATTTCCCGGTTACTCGCTCGGATCGAAGCACTGCGCTGCGCCAAATCAATACGCCAGGTATCTGCCCCTAGTGGGACCGTGAGCTCGTCGCAGAGTGTCTTAAACAGATCCGGTAGATCACCGGTGATTCGAGTGGCCTTCACTTGGAGTGATGACTGTGGGTCATCGGTAATAAAGATCACCTGGGCATCACCGAAATCTCCGTAGCCGAGTCGGAAGTCCAGTGGCGTTCCCGCCACCACAACAAGGTCGGCACTTTTGAGAGCGTACGACCGCGCGGGAGTGACAAGAAGCGGATTAGTTGGATCGAGGATGCCGCGCGCCATGCCGTTAACAATTACCGGGATGCGCACCTGTTCAATGAAACTGCTAAAGATTTCCTCGGCTCGGTTTTGCCAGATGTCACCGCCGGCAATAAAGATCGGACGTTGTGCGGCGAGAATCAACTCAAGAGCTGATTCAAGGTGGGAAAGATCTACGTTTGGTTTTTCGATGTGTGCCAGAGGCTCAGGGTTAACCGGCGCCGGCGTGAAGAGTGTGTCCATCGGGATGTCGAGGAAGGTTGGACCTTGGTGTGGTGAGAGGGCGGTCGCGAATGCTTCCTCGGTTAAACGCCCAACTTCACCACAATCGTGTGCGGTAGTCGCTAACTTTGTGACCGATGCAAATAATGGCGGCTGATCCAACTCTTGTAACGCCCCAAGACCCCAACGGAAATCAGGGGAGCGGCCGCCAATCGCTACCACCGGTGCACCATTGAAAAATGCGCTCGTGATGGGTGTGAGAAGGTTAGTGACACCGGGGCCCGCAGTGGCCGCAACAAAGCCAGGTGTGCGCGTTAGGCGTGCGGTTGCCTCAGCGGCAAAGCCCGCGGTTTGTTCACTGCGGGTGTCAACGAGTTCGGGTGCATTCGGTCGTTTCTCACACGCGTCATAAAGGGGAAAAATATGTGCCCCAGAGAGCGTAAATAGATGCTTGACCCCGTACTTTTCCGCGGCTGCGATCACCTGATGACCCGCTGCGGGGAGCTCCTCTGTTGAGGATTGGTCTCGGTTGATGGGATCACTTTTCATGGGGTCACGTTAGTCTGTGGGTGTGGGAAACGTATCGAAAACCTTGCAGGAGCGGACCGAACTGCCGGCGGAGGCAATCGCGGTTCTCGCTTCCCTTGCGTCCAACTGGTCGTTACTGGCGGATTTCGCGCTGAGCGACCTGGTCTTATGGGTCCCCACCTGGAATGAGGGTGGAATGGTGGCTGTTGCCCAGATACGCCCGGCCACCGCTCCCACCACCTTGGCAGAAGATGTTGTCGGTTCCTTTGCGCCTCGAGGGCGATTTCACTTTCTCGACCAAGCTGAAGTTTTAGGCAGAGCGACGATCACGCGTGATGCTGCTAGGCCACTTTCTCCTATTGGAATTGAGGCAATTCCGGTTAAGTGGGGGGATCAGGTGATTGGTGTTATCGCCCGCCATTGCAGTGAAGCCCCACGGGTTGCCGGTCAGTTGGAACAGGTTTACCTCGAGAGCGCTGATGCAATTCTCGCGATGATTGCCGGGGGGCAGTCCTGGTTGCCTGAATCACTTGATGGTTTTGAAAGTTGGGAAATGCCTCGGGCTGGCGATGGCGTCATGCGACTTGATGAATCCGGAAAAGTTGATTTTGCGAGTCCAAATGCTGTGAGTTCTTTTCGAAAAATGGGCCTTGCAATCGACTTAGTGGGTCAGCAGTTTTTCGAAATTGTAAAACGGATGAGTATCGCTCCTGGGGGAATGTCCGTGTCACTTGTTAAGGTGGCCCGCGGTGGGGCAACCGCGATAGCAGATCTCGACGGTGATGGTGCAACCTTGATGCTTGCTTCCCATTTTTTGTGCCCCGGACCCACAATTTTGGGCCATGACATGGGAGCTCATTGCACCGTAGTCGTGATCAAAGATGTCACCGACTTGCGTGAGCATCAAAAGGAATTGCTGTCAAAAGATGCCATCATCAAAGAAATCAATCATCGAGTAAAAAATAATTTACAAATGGTGACATCGGTACTACGACTCCAAAGTAGGCGAGCGAGCGATCCTGGCGTAACGGAGGCATTGCGTGATGCTCAAGCACGCATCGGTGTCATTGCGGCAATTCACGACTCACTCTCACTCGAGGGTGCTACCAGTATTGATTTTGACGCGCTGATCGAGTCATTATTTGGGTTGATTCATGATGAAAGTGTGGAACTTGAAACTGCAATGCAAGGGAGCATCGGTACCGTGAATTCTCGGATTGCTACGCCGTTAGCCATGGCCGTCTCCGAACTCATTCACAATAGTGTTAAACATGCACAGGCCACGAAAATCGCAGTTCAAGCCAAGCGGGATGTTGGACAACTCACGGTCTGCGTGAGTGACAACGGGATAGGCGCCACCGACTCACCGATGAGCTTGAGTGAGTTCCCCACATCAGGCTTAGGCCTCACGATTGTGTCCGATTTAATTGTCAGTGAACTCAATGGTCGCGTGGAAATCAAGCCAACAGAATTAATTGACGGTGCAGGGAGGAGTGGCACGATTGTCGAAATAACGGTCCCGTTGTCCAGACGTGATGCAGGGGCTTAAGCCGATGTCCGAGCGCGCAGCCGGGCGTTACGGCGCTTGAGCGCTCGACGTTCATCTTCACTGAGCCCACCCCACACACCTGAATCCTGACCAGTCTCAAGGGCCCAACGCAAGCAGTCGTCAACGACAGGACAACGCCGACAAACAGCCTTGGCCTCTTCGATTTGGACCAGTGCAGGTCCGGTATTGCCGATTGGGAAGAACAACTCAGGGTCTTCGTCACGGCAGGCTGCCTCGTGGCGCCAGTCCATGCGGGATCACTCCATCTGTGCTGATGTGCTGGGTTTGCCAGCACTTGTGAATGCTTTCACGCGCTGGCTTCCACTTGGGGGTGAAGGTTTGCTTCACTGGCCCACGGGGGAAGGCGGCCAGCCCGTCAAAACAAGGGCAGGTATAGGTTCGCAGACCTTGGCGCCGGGTACAAGTCAAAACGAGAGAAACTTTGTTGTAATTCCACATTTCTCGTGTTGAATCAGTCACATTTGGGTTAATTGTCGTATTTGTCCGTTATTTAAGGAGATTCACAAAGGGTCAATCACCTTGAGTGCTTCGGGGTGATGTGTGAATTTCACCTGAGCGACATTTCCCAGGGCTTCACCATCAATTTGGATGGGAACCTCGGGATTAGCGCGAATCGAAAAAGCAGATTGGTCATGCCAGCTGGTGTAGGCGCTAGCTGCTGTCCTTCCCCGGGTTCTCAAAATAATTCGATGGGCAGCGCGAGCCGTTGAGATCGGGTCAAGTTTTCGCACGATAAACACATCAAGCCCGGTATCAAAGCTGGCCGCAGGATTTGGATCCAAGGCCCAGGAGCCGAAGAACGTCCAAGGAGAAGAATTCTGAACTAACGCAACGTAGACGTGATCAATACTGGGAATTCCCGGCCGGGTAATCGAGATCGAAGCCATGTGATTGCTGCGACGGAAATACTCTCGCATAGTAGTTCCCAAGTAGCGAAGTGGCGAAGCGCTAACACCCTTTTTCCGATCCTGGTCCATTGCCGCGATAATCGTCGCATCTAGTCCGATACCGGAGTTGGCCGCGAAGTATCTGCTGAATTCCTCACCATTAGCTCGTTGCGCATCAGCAAGACCTAGGCTTATGGTTCGAAACCGCTCTGCTCGACAACTTTCCATGATGGCGCCGGTGGCCTCAACCGGATCGATGGGAAGGCCCAATGCCCGAGCAAAAACATTGCCGCTACCGCCAGGAATCGGTGCTATTGCGGGCTTAATTTTTCCCGAATTCGAGACCATGATTCCGTTGATCACTTCGTTCACCACGCCATCTCCGCCAAGAGTGATCACGAGGGGGATCCCGACCTCCACGGCGTACTCGCCAATTGACTGTGCGTGTCCCTTGTGGGTCGTCATTGTTACTTCAAGGTCGAGTTCATGTGAAAGCGCCCGCACAATTACGTCGATTACTCGGGGCGATGTACTTGTTGCATTCGGATTAGCTACCAGTAGGGCGCGCACCATCTCACTCTACGCCGACTCTAAACACCGACTCTAAACACCGACTCTTCACAGAGGACCCGCAGTATTAGGCTGATGAGGTGAATGGTGAGACATCGGTCATCAGGCGTTTGAGAATCCTCGGAGGCATCAGTGGTGTCCAGGGAGTGTTTTATGTGGTCTACGCGATTTTGATAGTCGTAGGGGTGGCGCGATTCGGTGTCAGTGGACCACGTGAAGTTGCTAATGCTTCAGGGGTGACCCTGGAAGTGGTGATTTTCCTATTCTTCGGGTTGGGAATGCTCCTCGTGGCAGTCGGGTGGTTTCGTGCGAAACGTTGGGCGCGGGCGCCATTTCTGTTGGCACAACTTCTCGCGCTTGTTGTCAGCATCCCTTTGATTGGCGCCACTGACCCACTTCAAAAATGGGTGGCAATTCTGGTAACTCTTGCTGCAGTCATCGGAATATTCTTCGCGTTCACTCCCTCTGTTACTCGGTATTTACTTCGTGACGAAGCTGCTCCAGAATCGCCGTGAGTCGCCGCGAAACTGCCATTTGATTCATGTTCAGTTCACTGGCAATCTGTCCCTGTTTCTTTTGCTCAATAAACCGCATTCCTAGAATTTTTCGATCCAGCGGAGTGAGCAAATCAATTGCAGGTCGCACGGATTCCCATTCGTCAATGAAGTCAAATTCGTTTCGTGAATCGGCAACGTCAATGTGGAGGTCTGGGTCACTGAGTGAACTGAAGTGTGTGCTGTAGTTGGCCTGTAAAGCATGGAGAATTTCACCTCGATTCAGGTTCACGCAGTTTTCAAGTTGAGTGAAACTAGGCTGACAATTATTCTGTGCAACGAAGGTGTCCTGAGCCGCTCGTATTTGGCTCAGATGCGACTTCACGGATCGTGAGATTTGAATGGTGCTGTCATCACGATAAAAATGGGAGAGCTCACCTTTGATCTGTTCCCCCGCGAAGGTTCCAAAGGACACATTTCGACCAATATCGAATTTATCTATCGCAGCCAGCACCCCAATAGTTCCAATTTGCACGAGGTCTTCATAGAGTTGTGGGTCTCGTAATCGAATGAAGTGTCGAATCAAACCTTGATGCCCTTCAACGATCTCGCTCTTGATTGCATCGGCTCGCGATGGCGTTACATCAGGTGAGCGCAATTCCACTATCAAGGAATTCACCGCTGCGGCGCTGAGCATGTTTACCGGGTACTTGTTACCGTGAGATTGACGTGGACCTCGCCATTGTCAAGGAATATGTCAAGTTCACTTGTAATCGCCGAGATAATCACCCAGGCGTACTCCAAAGTTTCGGGCAAATCAGGGAGCTCAGACAAGAGGCAGCGGGTCCTTGATCGAAGGTGCAATGAACCTGGTTGCGCCTCCCACTCGAAATAGAGTGCATCATCCGGCTGAGCAAATCTCATCAAGATATTGGCGGCTTCGTCACTTGCGAGTTGGCCTTCATCGAGAGCTTCAAGGGTTAAATCGGCTTTCGCTCCCACCACCATGGCGATTTGTCGAATTACTCTGAGGTACTCCGCCTGGTTAGGAACACACAGCGAGATCTCAGAGACTTTTGTCACGAGTCTTGAGTCTTTGCGGCTAGGTCATTGAGGGCATCACCGGTAACGCGATAGGGGATCCATTCAGTGAGCGCCTGTGCACCTAAGTGGTCATAAACCTTTCGTGCACTTTCGTTCCAGTCTAAAACCCACCACTCAAATCGCGGGTAACCGTTGTCAATACATATCTGTGCAAGGTGTGAGAGCAGACCTTGTCCTATACCAGTACCACGAAATTCAGGGCGAACATAAAGATCTTCGAGGTAGATGCCATGTTTGCCCAGCCATGTAGAAAAATTCTTAAAGTAAAGTGCAAATCCAGCGCTTTGCCCGTCAACCTCTGCCAGCACCGCAAAAACCGCGGGATTCTCGCAAAAAAGTGCCGCCTCGAAATCAGCGACCGTAGCTATAGCCTCTTCGGCTGCACGCTCGTACTCCGCAAGCTCCGCGACCATCGCAAGAATAGTTGGGATGTCACGTGTAGTAGCCGACCTAATTAGAAAATTTGTCATGACGCCTTATCATTGCACTCGCGCGTTTTTGGCGGTGTCGTATTGGGTAATCGGCACCCAATTACTTTGGACATTTGAATCAGTCTCGATAGAGAAACGGCCGTGAATCTCCTCTATGGAGGGATCCACGGCCGTCCTCAATGAAAGACTGTTTGACTAAAAAACTATGCCTTCTTGGTCTCCCAGAAGATGACTGCAATTTCATCGATCTTGCCGAGTAGTTGATCTGCGACCGCGACGTCCACGGTGCCCTTGGTGCCACCGGCGCCAGCAAGTTTGGTTGCTTGGTTGAAGAGTTCATTGAGGTTGGGGTACTTCTCAAAGTGTGGGGGCTTGAAATAGTCGGTCCACAGAACCCAAAGGTGCTCTTTGACCATCTGGGAACGCTCTTCTTTGATCGTGATGGAGCGGGCTTTGAATTCAGCATCATTTGATGCGTGGAATTTCTCCATGCAAGCTTTGACCGATTCCGCTTCGAGGCGGGCCTGTGCGGGGTCATAAACACCGCAGGGGAGATCGCAGTGAGCGTATGCGGATGTTTGTGGCACGAATTTTTCGACTAGCAGGGCTCCGAAATGCTTACGCACGTTTTGCTCCTATCGTGTGGGTGACGTGGGGTCTGGTGTGGCTGTACGTGCCAACTCTAGCCTTGATCACTCTTTGAGCAAGACGCAGCCGGCTAATCTTGGGTCATGTCACTGATCGCACGGTTGATCCCCATTCTCCGGGTGAAAGTGATCGGCCCATCGATGGAACCAACGCTGAAAAACGGTCAAACATGCATTGCCGTAAAGGGCAACTTTCTCGCCCGACCGGGAGCGATCGCTGTTTTCGTGCACCCTGCTCGCCCTGAATTTGTGGAAGTCAAACGTCTTGTATCTAAACTAAACGGGAAGTGGTGGGTTGCCGGTGACAACGAGTCCGAGAGTACCGATTCGAGGGATTTTGGGGCGATCGAGGCTGCAGCCATCAAAGGCATCGTGATCAAGAAGTGAGATTTATTCCTCATCAAGGTCATCGAGGTCATCAAGTCGTGCAAGCCACGTGGCTAAGCGATCGATTGCGTTTTCGAATTCAGGGTTGAGATTGACAAATTCTGAGAATTTTTCGGACAGCCAATCAAAAGATATTTCTTCTTCGCCCCTTCGCCGAGCGAGTTCCTCGGCTCCACGATCCGTGTCATACATCAGCTATTTCCTCGAGACTAGTTAAACGCTGATTCGATGAGGGCCTTTTGATCCTCTTCGTGACGTTGGTGTGTTCCCACCGCTGGTGCTGAGGAAGCTGACCGTGACACGCAAGAGATTCCCCGGTTAATCAACGCCGGGACATTGAGAGCGATAAAGCTCCAAGCACCTTGGTTGGCCGGTTCTTCCTGGACCCACCGCAGGTCTGCATCGGGATACTGCTCGGCCATTGCAGGCAAACTCACACCCGGAAGTGGGTAGATCCGCTCGAGACGCACGATTGCGGTGTCCGTGATGTTGTTGGCATCACGATAGGCGAGTAAATCAAAGTAGACTTTGCCCGAGCAAATTAGCACCTTTGTGACACCAGCACCTGTGAATTGCGTGTCGGGGATGAAAGGCCGAAAGACACCGGTCATGAAATCTTCGGTTGTTGAAACTGAAGCTTTGGATCTCAAAAGTGATTTAGGTGTAAAAATGATGAGCGGGCGCGAAAGTTGACTCAGTACCTGCCACCGCAGAAGGTGGAAATATGACGCTGGAGTGCTGGGCACCGCGATTGACATGTTGTCCTGTGCGCACAGCTGTAGGAATCGTTCGATTCGGCCACTGCTGTGATCGGGTCCTTGACCCTCTTGACCGTGCGGGAGAAGCAAAGTGACAGCGGAGCGCTGCCCCCACTTTTGCTCGCCCGAGGAGATGAATTCATCGATGATTGTTTGCGCGCCATTTACGAAGTCACCAAATTGCGCTTCCCATATGACAAGGGCGTCAGGGCGGGCAACCGAATAACCGTATTCAAATCCAAGTCCAGCGAATTCACTCAATGAGGAGTCGTATACGTAGAGTTTTCCACCGTCGCGGTAGCACTGTTTAAGTGGCTTGTATTGCCAGCCTGTTTCTTTATCCACGATAACCATGTGCCTGTGCCCAAATGTTCCACGGCGTGAATCTTGTCCGGCTAAGCGAACTGTCCGGCCTTCCATGAGGAGTGAGCCAACAGCGAGAGCCTCTCCCATACCCCAGTCAATCGTGTTGTCGGCAACCATTTGGGCGCGACGTTGAAGTTGTGGAGCGAGTCGTGGATGGACGTTGAAGCCTTCAGGCAATGTCAGTTGGGATTCGATGACAGTGTCAATTTGAACTTGGGTAATTGACGTGTCGACATCTTGCGAAGGTGTTTGTGGAGCCAGATTGATTTGACCTGTTTCAGTAATTGCCCTTGCGCTCGTAGTGAATTCAGTGTCAGGTTCATCTGCTCGAGTTTCTTGGAAAACATTTTCCAACTGTTCCTGGAAGTGCTTGAGTACTTCCTCGGCCTCCTCGAGGGTAATGTCTCCGCGACCGATAAGTGAGTCGGTGTAGTGCTTGCGTACCGATCTCTTGTTATCAATGATTGCGTACATGAGTGGCTGAGTGAGTGAGGGGTCGTCGGCTTCATTGTGGCCGCGCTTGCGATAAGTAACTTGATCAATGACTACATCTTTGTCGAAGGTTTGACGGAAATCAAAGGCCAATTGGGCTACGAAGATGACGGCTTCAGGGTCGTCACCATTGACGTGAAAAATTGGCGCTTGAATCATACGCGCAACATCGGTTGAGTAGACGGAGGATCTGCTGTAGCGGGGCGAGGTAGTGAAACCAACCTGATTATTGACAACTATGTGAATGGTGCCACCAGTGCGATAGCCCTGTAGCTGGGATAGCTGCAAAGTCTCAGCCACAACGCCCTGCCCGGCAAAAGCCGCATCGCCATGAATGAGGACGGGCAAAATGTCGAAGCGTCGTTCGGCGGGCAATAGATCTTGTTTGGCGCGAACAATTCCTTCAAGCACTGGATCAACGGCTTCTAGGTGGGAAGGGTTTGCCGCAAGATAGACCGAGGTGTGGCCACCTTCGGCCGAAACATATGAACCGGTTGTTCCCAAGTGGTACTTCACATCGCCGGAACCCTGAACGGAATTCTCAGCGTACTCACCCTCGAACTCGCGAAAAATTTGCCCGAATGACTTGCCGGCAATGTTGGCGAGGACGTTAAGGCGACCTCGGTGGGGCATGCCGATTGCCACTTCCAAGATTTCATTATTGGCTGACTGGGCCAAGATTTCATCAAGCATGGGGATCAGGGATTCAGATCCTTCGAGGGAGAATCTCTTTTGACCAACGTATTTTGTCTGCAGAAAGTTTTCCAACGCTTCGGCCTCATTGAGCTTGCGAAGAATCCGAAGTTGGTCAGCGGGATCCGGCTTTACGTGGGGAATCTCAACCCGCTCTTGAATCCACCTGCGTTGCTCTGGATCCTGGATGTGCATGTATTCGATTCCCACGGTTCGGGTGTACGAATCACGAAGGACTCCCAAGATTCGGCGCAATTTCATCAGTGGTTCGTTGCCAAACCCACCTGTTGCAAACTCACGATCCAGATCCCAGAGGGTTAATCCGTGGGAAAGAACGTCAAGATCGGGATGCATTCTTTGGTGGTACTCGAGCGGGTCAAGGTCTGCCATGAGGTGACCGCGAACACGGAAAGCATGGATTATTTCTTGGACTCGGACGTTCTTATCGAGGTCTGTTTCGTGACTGGCTGAAATGTCGATAGCCCATTGGATAGGTACATAGGGAATGCGAAGGTCCCGAAAAATTTCACCGTAGAAATTGTCTTCGCCGAGAATCAACATGTGCATTTTCCGAAGGAATTCGCCGGACTGCGCACCTTGGATGATCCGATGGTCATAGGTGGAAGTGAGTGTCAAAATTTTTGAGACAGCATTACGCACGATTGACTCTTCTGACGCACCTTGCCATTGGGCTGGGTACTCCATCGAGCCAACGCCAATGATTGCTCCCTGCCCTTTCACTAATCGTGGAATCGAGTGATTCGTCCCGATGGTGCCGGGGTTCGTCAGACTTACTGTTGTTCCCGCGAAATCTTCAACGGTCAAGCTATTCGAGCGAGCCCGTCGAACGATGTCTTCGTAACTGGCCCAAAAGGCCGCGAAACCCATATTTTGGGTGGCTTTGATATTGGGTACAAGAAGTTGACGGGTGCCATCTGGTTTTGCAATGTCGATAGCTAAACCGAGGTTGATATCCGTGTTGAGTCTGATTGCTGGTTTTCCGTCGAGTTCTTCATATGCGTAATTCATTTCGGGTTGGGACTTGAGTGCCTGCACAAGCGCATAAGCGATGATGTGCGTGAAGGACACCTTTCCGCCCCGGCCGCGTGCAAGGTGGTTGTTGATAACGACACGGTTGTCAAAAAGAAGTTTCACGGGAAGTGAACGCACGCTGGTTGCTGTCGGGACGCTGAGGCTTTCTTCCATGTTTGTCACGACTCGTGCCGCGGCACCCTTGAGTCGCTCGATATCGCCTGTCTCAGAAGTGTGTGACGAAGCTGTCTGCGTGGTTGGCGCAGCTGGTGCGGCAGGTGCGGGGGTCGAGGCTGTCACATTCGTCAATGGAGCAACTGCCGCATGCTGCTCTTTGGCCGTGTACCCATCGAAAAAGTCCCACCAGGCTGGATCAACAGAGGACCTGTCGTTCTGAAATTGTTGATACAACTCGTCGACGAGCCAGTCATTGGGCCCAAATTGGTCGGGAGGCTCAGAACCCAGGTTAGCCACGTTTTTTCCTCTCGCAGGCGACCTAATTGCGAGACAACCCTATGTCGCAGCCCTCATGGACGCGGGTGAGGGTGCGAAATAGCTGAATCTAGGGAAGGCTGAAGAAATGGACAACACAGATCGGGGCACCGCGCTCATCACTGGAGGAGCCTCAGGCATTGGTTTTGCCGTTGCCAAACAACTGGGCCAGGCCGGGTTTACCGTGGTGGTTCTGGGGAGCACGCCGCAAAGTGGTGAGCGAGCAGCAACGCAGCTGATCGAACTTGGAATTGATGCGGTCGGTGACGGTGCCGATCTCGCAAATCCCGCTGCCGTTTCACAGTTACAAGCGCGGTTGGGGTCCTTAGCGCAACCCCAGATTCTGGTGTGTTCAGCTGGAGTCATGAGTGAAAAAATGTCGAAGACCTTGAAGTCCACACCACAGGATTGGGATCGGGTGATGGGTATCAACCTCTTTGGAGTGGTCAACACTCTGACACACTTTGCCCCGCACATGGTTGCAGCCCGCTCGGGCAGGGTTGTTGCGCTTTCAGCCTGTTTGGGACGGTTTAGCGGTCCCGGTACGAGTGGCGGCTTGGCCCCTTACCGGGTGAGTAAGGCCGCGTTGAACGCCTTGATTCGCAATTTTGCTGCGGAAACAGGATGGGGTACTCGTGGGGTGCTCGTCGACGCCGTCTGTCCCAACCACTGCCGGACACCGATGGGTGGCCCTGATGCTCCACGTTCGGCAGAGGAGGGGGCCGAAACGGTCACTTGGTTGGCTCAAACCGATCTCACGGGTCGACAGCAGGTACTGGGAGAGGTCGATTTTCCACTCACAGGATTGCTCTGGGAGGACCGGCAAGTAATTCCTTGGTAACTAATTCCTGGGTAGCCGGTTGAGGCCATTGCCGTAGCAGGTACTTATCATTACGAAGACGCATTCGAAAACATCGGTAATGCTGGCGTCAGAAATTGGGGAAAAGTTCATGCGAGGCTCCGTGCGGGCGGTTTGGG
>JBIIOS010000107.1:0-5938 GCA_044336805.1 Candidatus Nanopelagicales bacterium | reverse complement strand
CAGAGCGAATTGCTGAGACAGGTGAAGGAATTGAACCCGGATTTGATTGTGGCAGCAGGGTTCATGCGAATTCTCAGCCCCATATTTGTCAATGCATTTCCCGGTCAAATAATTAATGTGCACCCATCATTGTTGCCCCTATTTCCTGGTGCACATGCCGTGCGTGATGCCATGGAGGCCGGGGCCACGGTCACAGGGTGCACGATTCATTTCATTGATGAGGGAGTCGACACCGGAGAAATAATTGCTCAGGAGCAAGTAGAGGTAATCCCGGGTGAGAGTGAAATTGAGTTGAAAGAAAGAATAAGGAAGGCGGAATTCATTCTCCTTCCCCAAATTGTTGAACGACTATTGATCGAGCGTTTTGGTAAAGGGTTTCAGTGACATTTCGGCCGATCAAACGGGCGTTGATTTCGGTGTACGACAAGACCGGAGTTGTCGACTTAGCTCAAGCCTTATCTCGCAGTGGTATTGAAATAGTTTCTACCGGGAGTACCGCTGCAACCATCGAAGCAGCCGGCATACCGGTCACCCCAGTACCTGCGGTCACAAATTTCCCAGAGTGTCTTGATGGACGGGTGAAGACACTGCACCCTGGTATCCATGCCGGTCTACTCGCTGACCTACGCAATCCTGATCATGTTTCTCAATTAGAAGCTCTAGAAATCAAGGCGTTTGATTTGGTGGTGGTGAATCTTTATCCATTCAATGAGACAGTCGCTAGTGGCGCAAAAATTGATGACTGCGTTGAACAAATTGATATTGGTGGTCCAGCCATGATCCGCGCCTCAGCAAAGAACTATGCGAATGTCGCGGTCGTAGTTTCTCCGGCCGACTACCCAGAGGTTCTCGCGGCCCTTGAAGCCGGAGGCACCACACTTGTACAGCGAGCGCTGCTTTCGGCACGCGCTTTTTCGCACACAGCCACATACGACATTGCGGTTGCTACCTGGATGTCGAATGTGGTCGCCCCCGACGAGAGCGAATTCCCTCGTTGGCGAGGTTCGGCATGGACGCGAAGTGAAGTACTTCGATACGGAGAGAATCCCCACCAGAGCGCCGCTTCTTATGTCGGAATTGGTCAGGAAGCGGGAATTGCAAACTCAGTTCAGTTACACGGAAAACCCATGTCATACAACAACTTTATTGATGCTGATGCGGCTCGCAGAGCTGCTTTTGATTTCTTGGAACCATCTGTGGCGATTATTAAACATGCAAATCCATGTGGGATCGCATCAGGTCTTGACATTGAACAGGCCTACTACAAAGCCCATGCCACTGATCCCGTCTCAGCTTTTGGTGGAGTGGTCGCCGCAAATCGCACGGTAACGAAGGAAATGGCAGAGTCACTGTCGAAAGTTTTCACTGAAGTCGTGATTGCTCCCGATTTTGATGCTGATGCTCTCGGCATACTGAAAGAAAAAGCTAACCTACGAATTCTGGTTTCACCCGGACCTCAACCTGGTCGAAGGGTGGAAGCGCGCGCGATCTCTGGGGGTTTACTTGTCCAGAGTGTAGACACCGTAAACGATGCCGGCGATAATTCCGCTAGTTGGACACTCGTCTGCGGCGAGCCAGTATCTGAGGCGACCATGCGTGATCTCGAGTTTGCTTGGAAAGCCTGTCGCTCCGTGAAGTCAAATGCGATTCTACTTGCAAAAGATTTGGGTGCTGTCGGAATCGGAATGGGTCAGGTCAACCGGGTTGACTCCGCGCATCTATCCGTGACCCGTGCTGGAGAACGGGCCGCTGGCTCGGTGGCCGCCTCCGACGCTTTCTTCCCATTCGCGGACGGGTTGCAAGTATTGCTGGACGCGGGAGTGAGTGCTGTCGTGCAACCTGGCGGCTCGGTGCGCGACGAAGAAGTTATTGCTGCAGCTCAAGCCGCGGGAGTCACCATGTATTTCACGGGAACCCGCCATTTCTTTCACTAGTAAAGAACGCAGTTCAGCCAACGCCAGAGTTTTTCTTCCAATCGCGTTCATCGCGGGAATGCTGACAGCTTGGCACGCCAGGGCAAATGGGGAACTCGCCGTTTTGGTGGGCAGCGGTCTGGAGGCAGCGGTCTGGAGTTTTGGCTCAGGTTTAATTATGCTGACAATCCTGTTGATGGTAAATCAGCGAATGCAAGTTGGTGTGAAAAAAGTTGTCAAAGGGCTGCGCAACCATAATTTCCCACGCTGGTACATATTGGGAGGTCTACTCGGTGGAACATTCGTTGGTGTGCAGGCAAGTGTCGTTCCACTCATAGGTGTCGCACTATTCACTGTCGCTTTCGTTGCCGGTCAAAGTTCTAACGCGCTCCTTGTTGATCGAATTGGGCTAGGCCCAGCTGGTAGTACGGCGATTAGCCCGATCAGGGTAATCGCGAGTGTGCTTGCCGTGGGTGGTGTTATCGTCGCAGTATCAGGTCGGTTGACCGGCGAAATCTCACTCATGCCAGTTGTTTTGTCCTTCCTTGCGGGTGCCCTCGTAGCTGTCCAGCAGGCCATCAATGGTCGTATCGGCATCACGGCGGGAAATGCGTTTTCATCGACGTGGTTCAACATGGTTTTTGGGACCAGCGCCCTCATCGCTGCCTCATTCACCCAGATTTTTTGGGGTGACATGCAGGTCTCAGCCTTTCCGAGTGATTCATGGTGGGTGTACACCGGGGGAATCGTGGGTGTTGCGTTCATCGCCATGTCGATCTGGGTTGTCCCGAAGGTAGGAGTATTGATTTTCGTGCTGATCTCGGTCAGTGGACAACTCATCGGAGCACTCTTCCTAGATATCGTGATGCCAACCAGTGGAACATCGATCACACCCACGCTGTTTATCGGTGTTGGACTCACCTTCGCCGCGGTAGCTCTGTCAGTGTCACCGCGACTGTTGTCATCTAGGCGTGAGGGTCGCGTTAGGAGTGCAAAACAATATGGGTGAGGCGCAGTCAGGACCTGATAGGAGAGCGGGCCTCGCATGGGAGAGACTACGTCCATGATTCTTGACGGCAAAGCAACCGCGGCATTAGTCAAGGCTGAACTGAAGGTTCGAGTCGATGCACTCAGAGCGCAAGGGATCGTGCCAGGGCTGGGCACGGTCCTGGTGGGTGAAGACCCCGGTTCGCACGCTTATGTCGGCGGCAAACATAAGGACTGCGCCGAAGTTGGGATTTCATCGATTCGAATCGACCTGCCCACTAATTCAACCCAGGCAGACGTTGATGCACATATTGCGCAGTTGAATGCTGATCCAAGTGTCACCGGTTACATCGTTCAACTTCCGCTGCCCCAGCATTTGGATGCTAACCGGGTGCTTGAACTGATGGATCCGGACAAGGACGCTGATGGACTGCACCCCATGAACCTAGGTCGACTCGTGTTGGGAATCCCGGCACCACTGCCGTGCACTCCAGCCGGAATCGTTGAACTGCTCAGGCGCTATGAAGTGCCCATAAATGGCGCCCACGTTGTCATTGTTGGTCGGGGAGTCACCGTTGGCCGACCATTGGGACTACTACTTACCCGCAAAAGTGAAAACGCGACCGTGACCTTGTGCCACACCGGGACTAAGGATCTTTCAGAGCAACTCAGGCGAGCCGACATTATTGTTGCGGCAGCCGGAGTCCCCGGAATAGTCATGGCAGCCGATGTAAAGCCCGGCGCCGCGGTGCTTGATGTTGGGATTACGAGAACTGATGCTGGTTTGGTAGGGGATGTGGCGCCCGATGTCATCGATGTTGCTGGATTCCTAGCACCCATGCCGGGTGGAACGGGTCCCATGACCCGCGCCATGTTGCTGGCCAACGTGGTGGCCCGCGCCGAGGAACTGGCTAAAGGCTGAAACTGACATGGCAAATTCACGCGAGGAAAATGTGCACCGGCTTCCACGGTCAAGATTTCGGGAATGGCCGATCTCACTCGTTCTACTCGGGATCGTAATCTCTATGGTTTTCGTGGCAACGGACCACTTTCGGCGGGGATCTCTAGTCCTCGCGGTGAGCGTTGTGCTGGCCATCTTTCTCCGGCTTTTCCTGCCGGAAAACCAGGCCGGAATGCTCGCTGTCCGCTCGAAAAGCGTCGATGTCGCCATTTTGACCGTTTTGGGTGTGGGATTGGCCATATTCGCCCTATGGGTACCTGCCCCGAACTAAAAATAAAAGGCGCGAGGCGGTATCTTGACGTCAAGATATTTTTGATTCCATCCCTCACATCCACGAAGGAGATAACACATGGCTCGCTCTGGCAAGGTTTCAGTAATTGGCGCAGGTTTCTATGGTTCAACGACAGCTTTGCGTCTGGCTGAATACGACATCTTTGAAACAGTAGTTCTCACCGATGTCGTTGAGGGTAAAGCTGAAGGTCTCGCACTTGACATGAACCAGTCGCGCTGGATTGAAGGATTTGAAACCAAGCTCGTTGGCCAAACCACGGGAATGGACGGCAGCGGCTACGAAGCCATTTCCGGTTCCGACATTGTTGTCATGACCGCAGGCCTTCCCCGCAAGCCCGGCATGAGCCGCATGGACCTGATTGAAACAAATGCGAAAATCATGCGCGGTGTCTGCGAAAATATCGCCAAGCATGCGCCAGATTGCGTCGTGATTAACGTGGCCAACCCACTTGATGAAATGACCGCACTCGCACAAATTGTCACCAAGTTCCCGTACAACCGCGTGATTGGTCAAGCGGGGATGCTGGACACGGCCCGCTTCTCCCACTTTGTTGCCGAAGCACTCAATGTCCCTGTTGGGTCTGTCACAACGCTGACCCTTGGTTCACACGGTGACACCATGGTGCCTGTTGCATCGGCCTGCAGTGTTGACGGCAAGCCATTAAGTGACCTGCTCTCAGCGGATCAGATTGAGGAGCTTGTCGTGCGCACCCGCAATGGTGGAGCCGAAATCGTTGCACTGTTGAAAACGGGGTCGGCCTACTACGCCCCGTCGGCTGCCGCGGCTCGCATGGCCCGTGCAGTCCATGAAAACTCCGGCAAGGTAATGCCCGTGTGTGCATGGGTTGACGGTGAATACGGTCTCTCCGGTGCCTATCTCGGGGTTGAAGCCGAAATCGGTAAAGAGGGGATCAGGAAGATCGTTGAAACTCCACTGACCGATTCAGAAAAGGTCCTGCTCGTTGAGGCCTATGAAGCGGTTAAAGCCAAGCAAGCCGACGTATCCGCCCTTTAAGAACGAATAGTTTTTTCCACTAAGCCCTCACTCAAGGAGTAATTCGCATGTCGCAAAAAATCAAGGTTGTTAATCCGGTCGTTGAGCTCGATGGCGACGAAATGACCCGAATCATTTGGCACTTCATTAAGGCCGAGCTGATTGAGAAATATCTTGATGTTGACCTTAAGTATTACGACTTGAGCATGGAGAACCGTGATGCAACCGATGACCAGGTCACGATCGATTCGGCACATGCAATTCAGAAATATGGTGTCGGTGTGAAATGCGCAACCATCACCCCTGATGAAGCGCGTGTTGAAGAATTTGGTCTGAAGAAAATGTGGAAGTCACCCAATGGAACGATTCGCAATATTCTTGGTGGCGTTATTTTCCGTGAGCCAATTATTATTTCAAACATTCCTCGGCTCGTTCCTGGCTGGACCCAACCGATCATTATCGGTCGTCACGCCTTCGGTGACCAATACAAGGCGACAGATTTCAAGGTTCCCACCGCTGGCACATTGACCATGACTTTCACTCCAACCGATGGTTCTGAACCGATGGAATTCAATGTCTTTGATTTCCCATCCGGGGGAGTCGCCATGGGTATGTACAACTTGGACGAGTCAATCCGCGACTTCGCACGCGCTTCAATGCGCTATGGACTAACTCGTGGTTACCCCGTGTACCTCTCGACAAAGAACACAATCCTGAAGGCGTATGACGGCCAATTCAAAGATATTTTTGCTGAAATCTTTGAGACTGAATTTAAAGCCGAATTCGAGGCCG
>JBIIOS010000015.1:0-20926 GCA_044336805.1 Candidatus Nanopelagicales bacterium | reverse complement strand
GTCTGTCACGTGTTCCACAAACTCACTTTATACGGGTAACTAATGAGTCATTCATCGAATAATGCAAAAGGTGAAGATAAAGAGTTGCACCGTTCGATGAGAAGGGAAGTCAGATGACCAACAGCGTTGAAGTAGCAGGAAGATTGGGTGGTCGGGTCACCCAAAGGGAACTACCCAGTGGGGATATCGCGACAGGTTTCGCGGTTATTGTTGACCGCCCGGTAAGCGACCAGGTCGGACACACGAAAGTGGATACGATGCCGTGTCAAACATTTCGGGAATCGGTCGCGAAAAAAGTAATGGCAATGGAGCCGGGTACTCCAGTGACCTGTACTGGCGTGTTACGACGCCGGTTTTGGAAATCACCCGGTGGCCTGGCTAGCGCATTGGAGATCGAGGTGCGAGCAATTAAGCGAGTTGCACAGTGACGGGTAGACTAAGCACGTGATTCCAGCAGACGAACTTTTTTCCCTCGACGAGGAAGAATCGGGGACTGATCCGTCGCCAGTCGTTGTAAGTGAGGAAGTGCTGGTCTCAAGCAAAGGCGTTCGCCTAGATTCGATACCTGACGCTATTGACGCCATTCGTGCTGGCAAGGCGATTGTTGTCATTGACGACGAGGATCGGGAGAACGAAGGGGACTTGATTTTTGCCGCGTCGAAGGCGACCGCGGAACTGACCGCGTTCATGATCCGCCACACTTCAGGTTACGTGTGCGTTGGAATGTCGGGTGAGCTTCTGGATCGACTCAATTTGCCGCCCATGACTTCAGTGAATGAAGATCGTAAAGGAACCGCATATGCAGTTTCTGTTGATGCGAAAGACGTTATCTCAACCGGAATCTCAGCCGTGGATCGCTCCCACACAATTCGCGTGCTGGCTGACTCGGCTACTGAGCCATATGAGTTAACTCGTCCGGGTCACGTCATGCCCCTGCGGGCCGTTAAAGGTGGGGTTCTTCGCAGACCTGGTCACACCGAGGCGGCAGTCGACTTGACGACCCTTGCTGGTTTGACCGGTGCTGGCGCTTTATGCGAGCTCGTAAATGACGACGGCTCCATGATGCGAGCTCCTCGATGTCGGGAGTTTGCCGATGAGCATGGCCTACTCCTTATCTCTATTGCTGACTTGATCAAATATCGACGTCAATACGAATCACAGGTGACGCGAATTGCTGATGTATCGCTCCCAACGAAGTATGGAGAGTTTCGTGCTGTCGGGTATCGGAGCGAAATTGACGGTACCGAACACGTTGCCTTGTTATGCGGTGAAATCGGATCGGGACAAGACATCCTGGTTCGGGTGCATTCTGAATGCTTAACAGGCGATGTCCTTGGTTCACTTCGCTGCGATTGCGGCCCGCAACTGCACACCGCCATGTTGCGAATCGCTCAAGAAGGGCAGGGCGTCGTTCTTTACGTTAAGGGTCATGAAGGACGCGGAATTGGCCTGTTGGACAAGTTGCGTGCTTATGAGTTGCAAGAGCGTGGACTTGATACCGTCGATGCAAACCTTTCACTTGGATTACCAGCTGATGCGAGAGACTATGGAACAGGTGCGCAAATCCTGGCTGATCTTGGAGTTAAAAGCATGCGACTTTTGACGAACAACCCCACGAAGCGGGCCGGGCTAGAAGGTTATGGGTTAGTCATTACCGACCGGGTTCCACTGGTAATAAAAGAAAATTCGCACAACGCTGAATACATGGCGACCAAAGTGACCCGGATGGGTCATGAGTTGTAATGACCAGTGGTTCGGCCTCAGATGGCACTCCTTCGGGGAGTGAATACGACTGGTACAAGCGCGCATGTGATCTCCTCGAAAGTGGCGACAGTGCCGCGTCCGTGATCTTGTTTCAGCGTTTGCGTGAGGTTGATGCCAGTCCCAGTGTCTTAGAAGGGCTTGGCAGAGCACTATTTGACGCCAAACGATACGAACAAGCGGCGAAAGTTCTCAGTGATCTAGTTGAAGTTTCCCCCGATAATGATTACGCTCACTTTGCGCTGGGCTTGTCACTATGGCGTTTACAGCGATTTATTCTCGCGCGCGATCACTTAGCTATGGCGTTTGTGATGAACCCGCAGCGGTCGGAATATGGGTCGGCATTGTCACAGGTCAAATCAACTTTGCGGCATCGCACGGAGCATGGACTGCCTTTAGAAGGTCCCATTGCAAGACAGGGTGAATTGTGAAGGATTCGGGTCCACAACCAGATGCATCGGGAAACAAGTTATGTGAGCAATTTGATGCTATCTATTTTGACTTAGACGGCGTTCTTTACCGTGGACTAAACGAGGTCGAAGGTGCCGCCGAAACAGTAAAAGAGATTTCCCAGCGTGGCTGTGGGGTTGCTTACGTAACAAATAATGCCTCTCGCACGCCGGAAGAGGTTGCCGCTCACTTATTGGAGCTCGGGATACCTGCTAAGCCATCAGAAGTAGTCACGTCCTCACAAGTTGCGGTTGAGATCTTGCAACAACACGTTCCCATTGGTGGGCGAGTTTTCGTTGTTGGTGGTGGCGGTGTTGAGGAAGCGCTGAGAATGGCAGGTTTCGTGCCGAGCCGGGATTCACGTGAATGTGTGGCTGTAGTCCAGGGATTTGGTCCCGAAGTGTCTTGGCGGGACTTGGCCCAAGCTTCGTATCTCATCCAAGGGGGAGCAACTTGGATTGCAACTAATCTTGACATTACCTTTCCGACCGCCTCCGGTATCGCTCCGGGAAATGGATCACTCGTTGATGCGGTGCGAAATGCGGTGGGACGCGATCCTGATGGTGTTGGTGGGAAACCAGATCGAGCCATGATGGCTAGAACAATGCTCGCTGTTCCGGGGGAAAGGCCTTTACTGGTGGGGGATCGCTACGACACAGACATTGCTGCTGGCGTTGAAGCGGGTATTCCAACGATGTTAGTGCTCTCCGGTGTCGCTCAGGTGACAGATGTATGGAGGGCAAGCCTGCGTGCGGATTATTTATGTGAGAGCGTAAAAGGGCTTGTTTTGACATATCAGGAGGCCAGTAGCAGTGGCGAAGACCATGTCTGTGGTGGCGCTAGGGCAACTTTTACACCTGTTGACATGTGTGTTCGGGCTAGGGGAGGCACGCGCCTCGAGCGACTACGGGCAGCAGATAGCCTAAAGTGGTTCCTAGTGAACTTGGTCGGCTTGGAAGCATTCACGCAAGGTCGGATCACCCTTGATCTGGGCGTTTCCTGATCGCAGCGAATAGTGCGCGCAGGGTGAGAAGTGGCCAACCTTGGTCACCTGAATTGGCAAAGGAAGAGACTCATGTTTGAATCGGTACCGAACCTTTCGACGGTGCGAAACTATTTAGAGATGGCAACTGGGCTCACTGAGGCAACGGCCGCTAAGGCCATGGAGGTGGTGGGGTCACTGATCGCCCAAGGTATGTCCCTTGGCACCAAGCAGCCGGCTGACATGGCTTCGAGTGTCGCCCAGGCAGCAGATGATTTGATGGCGCAGAGCAAAACGAATCGGGATCTGTTAATTGGTCTCATCCGCACTGAAGTGGACAAGGCAATTGGTCGGGTCGGATTTGTTCGCGAAGATGAGCTTGCGGCATTGAGAGCACGGGTTCAAAAACTAGAATCATTGATCACTACGGTTGAGAGTGAAACGCTTAACCAGTCACACGATACAGATGATGCAGATGATCAAGAGCCCGTAAAGAAAAAGAAGAAGGTTGTGGTTGAGCATGAATCCTGAAATTGATCTGAATATCGAATCTGACGCTGAATTAGAGCCTGAATCGGATTTAGTATCTGAGGGTCAAGATTTGTTGGTCCTAGATGAAATGGTTGATGCTGATCTTGTGCTGCCCATGTGGGAAGCCACCGGTAATGGTGACGTTGATTCCGCATTGGAACTCATTCAAGGGATCGACTTGGAAGAAATACATTCACACCATGGCATCCTGACGAAAGTTCACGATCGGTTGCGTGATGTCATGGTGAATTTAGATCGTTAATCCAGTTTTAGTCCAAGAGGAATCCACGATTGAAATCGACTCATGCGCAGACTTGATTCCGAATTAGTTTCGCGGGGTCTCGTTCGTTCGCGGGGTGAAGCACAAATCGCAATTGATGAGCGCAGGGTCAAAATTGATGGAATGGTGGCGCTTAAGGCCGCAACCGGTGTCAGTCCTCAAGCAAATTTGATTGTTGAGGGGGAGGGTGACTCTTATGTTTCGCGAGGAGCCCACAAATTGCTCGGGGCACTCAAGGCTTTCCCGATTGAACTCGCTGGGCGCTATGTCCTTGATGCGGGTGCTTCAACGGGTGGATTCACCCAAGTGTCGTTAGAAGCCGGAGCGGTTGGAGTGTTGGCTGTCGACGTTGGATACGGGCAAATGGCCTGGTCACTTCGCACTGATCCTCGGGTACACGTCATGGAGCGTCAGAACATTCGGTATTTAGAGCCCAATCAACTCGCCTTCATTCCACAGGTCGTTGTCGCTGATCTTTCATTCATCTCACTCACTACCGTTCTGCCAGCTCTGACCTCACTCATTGATCCCAATGGTGAAATGCTCTTGATGGTGAAACCGCAGTTTGAAGCAGGGCGTGAGGCGGTGAGCGCATTACATGGAGTGGTTCGTGACCCAGAGATACGCAAAGCGGCAGTGAATCGGGTGGCCCAAGCCGGTATATCCGCTGGGTGGAAAGTCGCCGGTGTCGCTGCAAGTCCGCTGCCGGGGCCTAAGGGGAATGTGGAGTATTTTTTGTGGCTCACCCACAGGTCCCAACTGCAGGGTAGTCAGTCAAATCTTGATACGACAGAATTGGAGCGGATGATCGACACCGCTATTGAGGAGGGACCAGCATGATCCGTGCAACCGCAGCTCCTTCTCGGGTTCATGTCGTAGTAAACAGTCAGTCGAAACATGCAATGCGGATTGCTGACAGCGTCGATATTGGACTCAACAATCAAGGGATCGCGACCAGCAGGGAAAGCGACGAATCCGAAAATGCGCCTTTCAGCACCCGTGAAGTAAGCCACGTGGCAGGGCTTTTATCGACAGATTTGATTTTAGTTATTGGTGGAGACGGCACGATGCTGCGTGCGGCCGAGCTTGGTCGAGACTCGGGTGCTGCGATTTTGGGCGTGAATTTAGGTCACGTTGGGTTTCTCGCTGAAGCTGAGGAAGAGAACCTAGAGTCCGTCATTAGCGCGATTGCTGCAGGACAGTGGAGTGTTGAAGAGCGCCTAGCACTTGATGTCATCGTTAGCTACGGTTCAGAAGTCGTTGATCGAACTTGGGCTCTTAATGAAATCAGCCTGGAGAAGCACGAGCGAGAGAAAATGATCAGTGTGCTCGCTCACGTTGATGATCACCCATTGAGTCGGTGGGGATGCGACGGCGTTATCTGTGCAACTCCCACTGGATCGACAGCGTACGCATTTTCTGCCGGCGGCCCTATCGTCTGGCCCGAAGTCAGCGCACTCTTGTTACTCCCCATTAGTGCGCATTCGTTATTCGCGCGACCATCGGTGATCGCGCCAACAAGTGTCATTCGACTTGAACTTTCACCAGAAGCTGATGCTGTTATGTGGGCCGACGGCAGGCGCATGATCCCGGTGGCGGCTGGTTCTAGTTTGGAAGTGCGCGCCAATAATCACCCAGTCCGTTTTGCTCGACTTGTTACGTCGCCTTTCACGGATCGACTCGTTGCTAAATTTCAATTGCCAGTTGAAGGTTGGCGTGGTGTCGGGAAATGAAGCTAGATCAGGCGAGAGCACGTAAGCCATGATCGAGTCGTTAACGATCTCAAACCTGGGAATCATCACTGCGGCATCGATTGAACTAGACCCCGGATTGACGGTGTTAACCGGTGAGACGGGTGCGGGGAAGTCCATGATCCTCCAAAGCATCGGCTTACTCATGGGTGATCGCGCAAGTGCAGAGTTGGTCCTTGATTCAGCCGATCGAGCCCGCGTAGATTGCGAACTCACATTTAACCAAAATATTGGAACACGAATAGTTTCATTAGTTGAGGAGAGCGGTGGCGAGTGCGAGGAGATCGAAAATTCTGGCGATCGATCACTTCTGATCTCGCGCGAGATTAGCCACAACGGACGAGGGAAAATTTTCTTGGGGGGCAGACAAGTCCCAGCCAGCGCTCTGCGACAAGTCAGCGAGAACCTCATTGCCTTACACGGACAGTCTGATCAAGTCTTATTGCGAGACGGCATGAAACAATTAGAGCTCCTTGACCGTGCTGGTGGTAAAGCAACCACCAATGCCAAGACCACTTACCAAATCGCTCTTCGTCAATACCGCAGGTTACTTAAAGAACAGGCCACTTTGCGTTCAAGTGAAGTGGATCAACAGGCTCGAATTTTCGTTTTGCAACAGGGGATAAATGAGATTTCTGAACTCAATTTAATTGAGGGTGAAGATGACCAGGCAGCTCAAAAGATTTCGGTCATGCGAAATATCGATGATCTCAATGGTTGCGTAGAAACAGCACGTGATTTGCTTTCAGGGGCCCTTGATTCAGGGCCGGAGAGTCGTTCAACCTCCGTTGTGGAACAACTAAGTGAAATAGCTAAGTCTCTGGAGCACGGGCGTGAATTAGATGGACAATTGGCCGAATACCTAGATCGGGTTGTATCGACCTTGACTGAATTGTCGGATGTAGACGCCGACTTGGGCATCTACTTGGCAGGGCTCGGGGCCGACCCTGACGAACTAGCGGGCCTCGAAGCTCGAGTGTCCCAGTTGTCAATAATCAAAAAAAAGTATGGGCCCTCGTTGCCGGAAGTTATCGCGTGGCGTGAGCAAGCGGAAAATGAACTTGAGACCATGCTCTCCCGGGATTCACGACTGGAGGAATTGGTGGGTGAAATTTCGATCGCACTGGTACGTGTCACCCAAGAAGCCCAGGCGTTAAGCCTGGCCCGCACCGAGGCGGCGAGCCGCCTAGAGAACAGTATTGAGCTCGAATTGGGGGCACTCTCAATGCCGTTTGCCCAAGTCAAGATCGAACTTGAGGTGGAGCAAGATCCGCAATTATGGACTCGAAGTGGATGTGACCGGGTAGTTTTCATGCTCGCTGCGCATGAAAGCGCCAAGTTTCTCCCGCTAGCTCGGTGCGCTTCGGGTGGTGAACTGAGCCGCGTAATGCTCGCCATTGAAGTTGCCCTCGCTGGCGAGGATCCGGTGCCCACGATGATTTTTGATGAAGTAGACGCTGGTATCGGCGGGACCGTCGCCGTTGAGGTGGGTAGACGGCTGGCTAAATTGGCTCTGCATACTCAAGTGATTGTGGTGACGCACCTGCCTCAGGTGGCTGCTTTTGCTGATCGACACCTGGTCGTGGAAAAGAAGGCTGCGGCCAATTCTGTCCAGACAACCGTGTCCTTGGTGCATGGCGATGCTCGGGTGCGAGAAATTACTCGGATGCTTTCGGGGCTTTTAGACTCAGAGCACGGCGGTGCGCACGCCATGGAGCTACTTGAGCTGGGCGCCAAAAAGTAGTTTCAGCCTGTCTTTCGCGAGTCGCGCACCAGGCACTGCGGACACTGATAGGATTTACTCCCGTGGAGAAAACTGGGACTAAGCACATATTCGTCACCGGGGGCGTCGCCTCGTCGCTGGGCAAGGGCCTTACCGCATCTTCACTAGGAAATCTTCTTACGGCGCGTGGTTTGCGTGTGACAATGCAAAAGCTTGACCCATATCTCAACGTTGACCCGGGAACCATGAATCCATTTCAGCATGGTGAAGTTTTCGTGACTGATGACGGAGCTGAAACTGATCTAGATATTGGTCATTACGAACGCTTTTTGGACACGAACCTACATGGCTCGGCAAATGTCACTACCGGACAGATTTACTCAACAGTCATTGCCAAAGAGCGTCGTGGCGAGTACCTGGGTGACACTGTTCAGGTTATTCCACACATCACGAATGAAATCAAATCTCGCATTCGGCGGATGGCTGGACCCAACGTCGACGTGGTGATAACCGAGGTGGGTGGCACCGTCGGAGACATTGAAAGCCTGCCGTTCTTAGAGTCGGTCCGTCAGATCCGACATGAAGTTGGCCGAGAAAATGTCTTTTTCTTGCACGTTTCGCTTCTACCCTACATCGGTCCATCGGGTGAACTGAAAACCAAGCCGACTCAGCATTCTGTTGCAGCGCTTCGCAATATCGGTATCCAACCTGATGCAATCGTCTTGCGCGCAGATCGACCCGTACCTGATTCCATTAAACAAAAGATCTCGATGATGTGTGACGTTGACGCTCAGGCAGTTGTTGCGGCGGTCGATGCTCCCAGTATCTACGATATTCCGAAAGTACTTCATTCTGAGGGACTAGACGCCTACGTTGTGCGGCGACTTGACCTGCCGTTCCGTGACGTGAACTGGGCTCAATGGGATCAATTACTGGACCGCGTGCATCATCCAAAATACGAGATAACGGTTGGACTGGTCGGCAAATATATTGACTTACCCGATGCCTATCTTTCGGTGACGGAAGCCTTACGCGCCGGTGGCTTCCACAATAACTGCCGAGTGAATATTCGTTGGGTCTCAAGTGATGAGTGCGCAACACCCGAGGGTGCGGCTAAAAATCTCTCAGATCTTGACGCTATTTGTGTTCCTGGCGGATTCGGCGTTCGTGGGATTGAAGGAAAACTTGGCGCATTGACGTACGCCCGCGAAAATCTGATTCCAACACTGGGATTGTGTCTTGGTCTGCAATGCATGGTGATCGAATATGCGCGGACAATCGCAGGCCTAGAAAATGCCAACTCGGTGGAGTTTGATGAATCGACACCACACCCCGTGGTTTCGACGATGGCAGACCAACGTGATGTTGTCTCGGGTGATCGCGATATGGGCGGCACTATGCGTTTGGGGCTATACCCTGCGAAACTCACCCATGGATCGGTTGCCTACAAGGTGTACGGAACTCCCTACATTGAAGAGCGCCACCGGCATCGTTTTGAAGTTGCAAATGAGTACCGAGATCAATTGAGCAATGCTGGCTTAAATTTCTCAGGCACTTCACCTGACGGTCGACTTGTCGAATTCGTAGAGTTGCCGGCCGATATGCACCCCTATTACATCGGAACACAGGCCCACCCTGAATTGCGCTCTCGCCCTACCCGTGCCCACCCATTGTTTATCGGTCTCGTTGAAGCGGGGATTTCGCGGGCGCATGCATTACAACAGGAATTCTCTGCGGCGGACGTTTAGGTCCAGCGCGTGCTCACCTTTTGGAGCGGAACAGTTAGGGATTCTTTAGAGCCAGCTACGCTCGTTGACAACGAGACAGTTCATGTTGGTGGAAAGTGGAAGGTTGATGTAGAAACAATCGACATTGCTGGACAGCGAGTAAGACGCGACATTGTGATTCATCCCGGTGCCGTCGCAATACTCGTTCTGAATGACCGTGATGAAGTACTACTTATTCGCCAATACCGGCAAGCCTTAGGGATGTTCCTTTTCGAGACGCCGGCAGGGTTACTTGATATTCCTAGCGAGAACCCTCTCGACGCCGCCCAACGCGAACTAGCTGAGGAAGCAGGGCTACGGGCAGACCGATGGGACACATTGGTTGATTTTTACAACTCACCCGGTGGATCCAGCGAAGCTATCCGAATTTACCTGGCGCGTGAGGTCTCTGAGCTCTCCGGTGGGCGAGTAGTCACGGGGGAGGCCGAAGAGATAGACCTTCCGTGCGTCTGGATTCCGCTGAAGCGGGCCGTGGAATTGGTACTGGGTGGCGAGTTGGGAAATCCCACCGCTGTAGTTGGCATTTTGGCTGCATGGGCTTGGCGCACGGATTCGCGTCGAGTGTTGCGTGGGGCTGATACGGCCTGGACTGCGCGGGAGGGGCTGAAATCAATTGGCAGGCTTCCACCCGTGTAGATTCGTGTAAACGGTCATAATTATGAAAAAGAGGCAACTGTGCGCATTGGGATCCCCAAGGAAATCAAGAACCACGAGTACCGGGTAGCAATCACTCCGGCCGGAGTACACGAACTTGTGACCCACGGCCACGAAGTCGTTATCGAGGTTGGTGCCGGAATCGGTTCGTCAATCCCCGACACGGCCTACATCAATGCTGGAGCGCTCATTCTTGACACCGCAGATGCAGTGTGGGAAACCGCGGACATGATCCTCAAAGTCAAGGAGCCCATCGCGCCGGAGTACCACCGCATGCGTGAGGGCCAAATCATCTTTACTTACCTCCACCTTGCTGCATCAAAAGAATGCACGGATGCACTTATAGCATCAGGGGCAACCGCAATCGCCTATGAAACCGTCGAACTTGCTGACGGATCACTGCCACTGCTGGCGCCCATGTCGGAGGTCGCTGGACGGCTTGCGCCTCAGGTAGGTGCCCACTCGCTTATGCGCGCCCACGGTGGTCGCGGAGTCCTGATGGGTGGTGTCTCAGGTGTATATGCAGCCAAAGTCGTTGTTCTGGGAGCAGGAGTTGCTGGCATGAATGCGGCCGCAATTGCCCTCGGCATGCAAGCCCAGGTTCTGCTCTTGGACAAAAACATTGCTCGTTTGCGTCAAGTCGACGCCATTTACCAAGGTCATATGCAGACGATTGCCTCAAATGCTTTCGAGATTGAGCAAGCGGTCCTCGATGCAGACATGGTCATCGGTGCTGTACTTGTACCCGGAACCAAAGCACCAAAGTTGGTTTCTAACGAGCTGGTATCACGTATGAAACCCGGCTCAGTTTTGGTTGATATTGCGATTGATCAAGGTGGTTGCTTCGAGGATTCCCGTCCAACTACACATGCGGAACCCACCTACGAGGTGCACAAATCGGTCTTTTACTGCGTGGCCAATATGCCGGGCGCAGTGCCCCACACCTCAACCTATGCGTTAACGAATGTAACCCTGCCATATGCGGTCGCCCTCGCTGATAAAGGTTGGAAGCGGGCCTTAATTGAGGATCCAGCCTTGGCTTTGGGCTTAAACGTCCATAACCACAAGGTCACCTACTCAGCGGTTGCCGAATCGTTCGCCTACCCACTCGTCGATATCTCTGAGGTACTCGCCTGAACGTAGAGCGGGCAATACGCGGGTACCTCGATCATGTCAGTATTGAGCGAGGGCTTTCCGCCAACACTGTCAGCGCCTACACGCGTGATTTGGATCGCTATCAGAATTGGTGTCATGAGCACGACCTCGTAACGCTGGACGACATTGATGCTAACGCGGTAAGTGACTTTGCATCATCACTTTTCCCAAGCCTTAGTGCTGCAAGCGCAGCCAGAACGGTGGTGTCTGTTCGGGGTTTCCACAAGTTTTGTGTATTAGAAGACTGGACCGTGTCAAATCCGGCAGTTGATGTTCACCCCGTTTCCATACCGCGCCGGCTACCAAAAGCCATGCCGTATGAGTCGGTTCTGCTTCTCATCGAAGGAACTGATGTGAGTGATCTTCCACATCGTGATAGAGCAATGATGGAATTGCTTTACGGCACAGGAATGCGCATCTCCGAGTTAACCAATTTAAGTATCGATGACATCGATCCCGACTCTGGAACCGTCATCGTTACGGGAAAAGGAAATAAGCAGCGATTGATCCCCGTTGGAACCTATGCGATTGAAGCCATCAAAAAATATATTGAGGGGGAGCGTCACGACTTGGTGGGCAAAGGGCCGGGGAGCCACAAGCTCTTCCTCAACCGTCGCGGAAAATCAATCTCTCGTCAAAGTGCTTGGGAGTGCGTTAGCCAGGCCGCCCAGCGGGCAGGCATCCCGGGCGTTAGTCCACACAGCCTTCGACACAGTTACGCCACTCACCTACTCGAGCGCGGAGCTGATGTCCGCACGGTCCAGGAACTGCTTGGGCACGCCTCAGTGACTACCACTCAGGTGTACACCCTGGTGAGCGTCGACACTCTTCGAGAGATCTATGCCGCATCGCACCCAAGGGCGAATTGATCTCGCCCGTCATGTTGTTGGGCCCGGTCGGCCATGCCAATCGAGGGAATATTTGTCAGGACACAGTAGGCTGGCGTCCATCATGAGCGAGGAATTTGAAGACACCAAATTGGCGGTCATCCCAGAGCCACCCGCGTTGGAAAAACATGGCCCAGCCAGGGTGATTTCTATGGTGAACCAAAAAGGTGGCGTTGGTAAAACGACATCAACCGTGTCACTAGGGGCGGCCTTGGCTGGATATGGTCGCAATGTGCTCCTCGTCGACTTCGATCCACAAGGTGCTCTCTCCGTCGCATTAGGCATGAATCCAAATGAGATGGATCTCTCGATTTACAACCTACTAACCCAAAATGATTGCCATATCGGCGACGTAATAGTGAATACTCGCGTGCCGGGTCTCGACCTTGTACCGAGCAACATTGACCTCTCGGCAGCTGAAGTCCAACTGGTGAGCGAGGTCGGCCGAGAGTACTCACTTCAAAGGGTGATCGCACCCATCATCGATGACTACGACTTCGTTCTCATTGATTGTCAGCCGTCCTTGGGATTACTCACTCTGAATGCTCTTACCGCAAGCACCGAAGTGATTATTCCGATGGAGTGTGAGTACTTTGCATTACGCGGTGTGGCCATGCTCAAGGACACGGTTGAGAAGGTCGTAACTCGGCTCAATCCAAACCTTCGAATAGTTGGTGTGCTGCCGACCATGTATGACCCACGCACATTGCACAGTCGCGAGGTTCTTGAGTCAGTGACCGAGGCCTTCGGCGAGATAGTTTTTACAACCACAATCAATCGCACTGTGAAATTCCCTGACTCAGCTGTTGCGGGTGAACCCATAACGACATTTGCACCGAGCAGCAGCGGAGCACAGGCGTACCGCAGGTTGGCGCGCGAGGTGCTTGCCAGGTGAATTGTTAGGTGAGCACTGAAGTCGTCGATGAAAGCATCAATGTAAAGGAAGGTTTCTCTGTACGTGTCGGGGACTTTGAGGGCCCATTTGACCTTTTGCTCTCACTAATTTCCAAACACAAACTTGAAGTAACCGAACTTGCCCTCCACACGGTCACTGACGAGTTCATCTCCCACATTCGAGGACAGGGGGAGAACTGGGACCTCGATGAAACCAGTAGCTTCCTTGTTGTTGCGGCGACACTTCTTGATCTCAAGGCGGCCAGGCTTCTTCCGCGAGGTGAAGTAGAAGACGAAGAAGATTTGGCATTACTCGAAGCTAGGGATCTGTTGTTTGCGAGAATTTTGCAATATCGGGCCTACAAAGAAATCACCGTGCTGTTCACTCAAATGATGGGAACAGCAAGTAAATCCTTTCCGCGCACGGTGGGACTTGAACCACAGTTCGCAGAATTGCTACCCGAGGTTTTGTTGGGGATCGGCCCAGATCAGTTTGCGGCCATGGCCGCATTGGCTCTGGCCCCCAAACCCATCGAAGAAGTTGGTCTTGGTCACATCCACGTACAGCGGGTGAGTGTTAGGGAGCAGGCGGCAATCATTGTTGAACGACTTCGGCGAGTGGGAACCACTACATTTCGGGCGCTCACCCAAGACTGCGATACCACGCTGCTCATTGTTGGCCGCTTCCTCGCATTGCTTGAGTTGTACCGGGAACAGGTAGTGCTGTTCGAGCAAATCTCACCTCTTGGTGATCTCACTGTGCGGTGGGTCGGACAAAATGATGGAGACATCAATGTAACCGACGAATTCGACGTCGAACGGGACGTTGATGCAGAAACAGAAGCCGAAGATATTGCAATAGAAGAATCAGGAGAAGTCGATGAGTGAGTCAGTCGAAGAAGTCACCGAAGAGGTTTTTGAGGAGGCTCCAGATCTCGGTGCTCCGAGTCTGGGTGCCGCAATAGAAGCGCTCTTACTGCTCACCGATGAGCCCATGCCTGCGATAGAGATAGCTCAAATTACAAAGGAGCCACTTCCTGATGTTGAGCAAACACTTAAAGATTTGTCGGCGGAATACACCGAAGCAATGCGTGGGTTTGATTTGCGAGAGGTCGCCGGTGGTTGGCGTTTTTATACCCGCAGCGAGTGCTCACCGTTAATTGAACGCTGGGTAGTTGACGGGCAACAGGCAAAATTGACCCAAGCCGCATTAGAGACCCTTTCGGTGATTGCCTACCGCCAGCCGGTCACACGTGGCCGAGTCAGTGCCGTCCGTGGAGTAAATGTGGATGGTGTCATAAAGACCCTTCTCACGCGGGGTCTCATTCAGGAGGCGGGTACCGAAAATGAATCCGGAGCAATTTTTTATAAAACAACATCCTTCTTTCTCGAGCGTCTAGGAATCTCTTCACTCGAAGATTTGCCTCCGCTTGCCGAACACATCCCTGACCTCGCCGACCTAGATGCGGTGTTGGAGTCGGTCGCTTCCGGTGACTGATACCGAAATCAGGCTCCAAAAGGTGCTGGCGGCGGCCGGGATCGGAAGCCGCCGCTCGTGTGAAATCCTGATCGATCAGGGACGCGTCAGCATTAATGGCGAACCCGTCCGTGAACAGGGTCGTCGGGTTGACCCTGAGGTCGACATCATTCACGTCGATGGCGAACGGCTTCAAACTAAGGCCGAGGTCGTGGTGTATGCGTTGAATAAGCCAAAAGGCGTCTTGACCACCATGGTTGATGACCAAGGACGCCAATGTGTTGGCGACTACGTCACCGAACTGGAACAGCGGGTTTTCCACGTGGGCAGGCTCGATGCCGACACCGAAGGATTGCTCCTCCTCACCAACGACGGTGAATTGGCGAATCGACTGATTCATCCAAGTTTTGGAGTAGACAAAACCTACATCGCCACGGTCAAAGAACTCACGAACAAGGCACTTGCCGAGCTGACAAGTGGGGTTTCATTAGATGATGGACCAGCACAGGCCACTAAAGCTCGGATAATTGATCGAACAAAGAATTCGGTGATGGTGGAATTAGTCATTCATGAGGGTCGAAATCGAATCGTGCGTCGCATGTTTGACGCGGTTGGATCACCGGTAACAGCCCTCGTCCGCACAAAAATCGGCCCGGTGGCACTAGGACAGCAAAGACCCGGAATTCTCAGGGTAATTAGTGGGCCACAACTCCGAGCCCTTTACACTGCGGCCGGCCTGTAATCCACCTGATTAGACTCCAGCAATGGCGATACGAGCGATCCGAGGTGCTACCTGCCTCAGTGCGAATGATGTTGAAGAAATGAATCAGGCGGTTGCCGAGCTGATTTACCAAATGCTGAATCGCAACAAAGTCTCTGAGGACGCGGTCATTAGTATTTTTCTTACCGGAACATCCGATCTGACCTGCGCATTTCCTGCCGCTGGAATTCGGCTTCATGGCCTCACCGACGTGCCACTGATGTGCGCCCAGGAGATGAATGTCGACGGTGCATTAGAACGTGTTGTCCGAATCATGGCGCAAGTAGAAACTGACCAGAATCGCAGCGAAGTCGAGCACGTGTACCTGCGCGGTGCCGAAGTATTGAGGGCGGATCTCGCGAAATCTCACGAGAAGGAAGCGCATGGCGCCTAGTGTCCACATTATTGGTTGTGGACTCATCGGTACATCAATTGCTCTGTCATTGAACAAATGCGGTTACTCCGTGAGCATTGAGGACACTAATTCTGATCATGTCAGCCAAGCTCTGCACATGGGGCTGCCTGAAACTGCCGCGGTGAAGCAGCATCAACCAGAAATTGTTTTTGTCTGTGTTCCGCCAAGTGCAGCAGCCCAGACCCTCAATGAAGCCTTCGGCAATTATGGGGAATCACTTATGCTTGACGTTAGTTCAGTTCGCAATTCAATCATTGCAGAACTCAATGTTGAGCTCATACAGAGTGGTCGGGTTATGGGTGCTCATCCGATGGCGGGTCGTGAAGTCGCAGGTCCCGGTGCTGCTCGTGCCGATCTCTTCCAAAATCGAATATGGGTTTTGACACAGGGTAATGCCGAGTCACAGGCGCGAGCGACCAAACTTGTCAACCACATGGGTGGCGTGGTTGTCACTATGAGCCCCGAGGATCATGATCGCGCGGTTGCTCTCATCTCACATGTCCCGCAACTCGTCTCAAGCACCCTCGCAGCCCAACTATTGGACGCCGATCAAGTAGATCTATCAATTTCAGGCGCTGGGTTAGCCGATGCAATCCGTATCGCTGGATCCGACCCCCAATTATGGGGTGATATTTTGCACGGGAATGCCACTGAGATTTCCCGGGTTCTTCGCAGGGTAAGCATTGAACTTGCCGAGTTGTCCACAGCTCTTGAAACCCATGACCGGGAACGGGTGGAACTCACACTTCGGGCCGGAAATAATGGAAAGCTGCGGATTCCCGGCAAGCATGGAACTGGACAGAATCGATTTGAATCGGTAAATGTCATGATCTCAGATCAGCCGGGTGCACTCGCTGAACTGTTTTCCAGTGTTGGCGCACTCAACATTAACCTCGAGGATGTGCGAATAGAGCACGTTATGGGCGCTCCAAGCGGAATCGTGCAACTCTTTGTGCCGGTAGGGCAATCAGAAGCCCTCGATCAGGGACTGCAGGACCAGGGTTTTGATACTCGAGGACGGCAATGACATCAAGGACCCTTGCCCTTGACGGTCCCGCAGGATCAGGAAAGTCATCTGTGAGTAGAGCAGTTGCGAAGCGACTTGGTTGGGTCATGCTCGATACCGGCGCAATGTATCGAGCAATCACCTGGGCTGTGCTTCAAGCCAATATCGATCTCCATGATCGGGCGGCGATTGCGCAGCAGGCGTTGAACACAACAATCGAAATCACCACGGATCCGGGGTCTTTCAATATCGCCGCAAACGGAGTGAATGTCACCAAGGCAATTCGCTCACCAGAAGTGACAGCCGCTGTTAGTGCGGTAAGTGCGGTACCTGAAGTGCGCGAACTCCTTGTCCAACTTCAACGTGAAGCTGTCGCAAATTCTGACTTTGGGATAGTGATTGAGGGGCGCGATATTGGCACGGTAGTCCTTCCCGATTCAAGGCTTAAGGTGTTTCTCACCGCGACACCAGAGGCCCGGGCAAAAAGACGCAGCCTCGAGGTGGACCCGTTAGCCGATAACCAGATGATTGCCCAAACCCAAGAGGAATTGTTGAGCCGTGACGAGAAGGATTCCGGTCGTGAGCACTCACCACTGAAGCCAGCCGTGGACTCACGGATAGTGGATACTAGTGAGCTGAGCCTGGAACAAGTAGTTGATCAGCTGGTTATCTTGGCTCACGAAACCTATTCTTGAGTCCACTTTCACAAGCCCTGTGCATAACTTGGCAGCGCACCTGTGTACTTTGGGGAGTCGTCGCCGTGGCGCGGACCCAAGTGAAATCGATTTAAATGTGAAGGCGAGCGAGCAGCGACATGGATGACAACGAATTCGAACCGGGTGATCCGGCAGATTTTATTGACGACACATCTGATTTTGAGCCGATGGATGAGGATGCCTTACTCGCGGCTGCGCTGATAGCGGTCCGTGAGGAATTTGGTGATTTTGATGCCGATTTAGCCGATCTTGCTTCAACCGCGAACCTTCCCGTCGTGGCAATTGTGGGTCGCCCCAATGTGGGCAAATCAACCCTGGTGAACCGCATGATTGGTCGCCGGGAGGCCGTTGTGGAAGACGTGCCCGGTGTGACGCGCGATCGGGTGAGTTACGAAGCTGAGTGGAATGGCCGAAAGTTCCTAGTGATGGATACTGGCGGTTGGGAGCGCAATACGCGAGGCATTCACGCCCAGATTGCGGCACAGGCCGAGCGCGCCATTAATGAGTCCGATGTCGTCGTGTTCGTTGTTGATGCAATGGTCGGTGCAACGACATCAGATGAATATGTCGTGGAAGTAATTCGTAAATCTGGTAAACCCGCAATCCTTGTTGCAACAAAGGCCGATGATCACAATGCTGAATTAGAAGCGACGGCACTGTGGGGGCTAGGGCTTGGGGAACCGCATCCTGTTTCGGGCCTGCACGGCCGACGCTCGGGAGACCTTCTCGACGCAATCGTGAAAGTGCTTCCTGAGACAGGTTCGGGTCAAAGCAAGGAAGGCGCGCCCCGAAGGGTGGCGTTGTTGGGCAAGCCAAATGTGGGAAAGTCTTCACTGCTCAATGCACTTGCGGGCTCAAATCGGGTTGTGGTTGACGATGTAGCGGGAACAACGGTTGACCCAGTTGATGAACTTGTCGAAATCAAGGACCGACTGTGGTGGTTTGTTGACACCGCAGGTATTCGGCGTCGGGCGAAGGAAGCTTCCGGTCACGAGTATTACGCAACATTGAGAACACAGGCAGCGCTTGATCGGGCTGAGGTGGCGATTGTCCTCGTTGATGCGTCTGAACCGTTGAGCGAACAGGATCAGCGAATAATCACCATGGTGATTGAGTCCGGGCGGGCTCTGGTGATCGCTTTCAACAAGTGGGATCTGACAGATGAGGACCGTCGGGGATACCTAGCAAAGGAGATTGATCGGGATTTAGCGTCAGTCGCTTGGGCTCCTACGGTGAATATCTCGGCCAAGACGAAGCGTCACGTGGAAAAATTAGCGCCGGCGCTCGAATTGGCTTTGGATAACTGGGATTCCCGCATTCCAACCGGCGCACTGAACCGGTTTATTGCTGACTTGACGGCAGCGCACCCCCACCCACTGCGTGGTGGAAAGCAACCGCGCATTCTCTTCGGCACCCAAGTTTCCGCGTCGCCACCAACATTCGCCCTGTTTACTACCGGGTTCCTCGAGGCGGGGTATCGCAGATTTATCGAACGGCGGTTGCGCGAGGACTTCGGGTTTGATGGCACTCCGATTCGAATCGTCATGCGTGTTCGTGAAAAGCGGTCTCGTCGCTAGAGGTGCTCAATTGGTTTCGCAATCATGAGATAGGGTTGCGACTTGTGTCGCGGGCTGTGGCGCAGTTTGGTAGCGCGTCCGGCTGGGGGCCGGAAGGCCGCAGGTTCAAGTCCTGTCAGCCCGACAAAGTTAGTTTGGTCGCGAAGATGGTTTGGTCGCCGAAGCCTAGCCAACAGCCATGATGACGGCGATGATGAGCGAAGCGACGGCGAAGTACCACAACACCACGCCGATTGCCGCAATACGAAGAGGTGCCCGGTACTCGCCTGCAGCGATGGTGAATGCGCGGTGGTAAATCGTATGAAAGCCCGTGGCGGCCCTGCGTGCATCACCTGATGGATCGCGTTGGGACCAGTAACCTCGCTCACTGGACAAACCCAGTAGCACGAAAACAAGCCCAAAGATGAAAAAGGCAATTGCGAAGAATACGACGGTCTCGGTTGCGATACTCACGGATGAACCCTACTGGGCCTAAAGTATGGGGGTGCAGCGACTCGTAGACGTGTTCCCGTCGGTCAGTGCAAGCCAGATCGTTGCCGAGTTGATCCCGCCGCAGCAGTTCGCTGATTCAAGTTTTGCTAACTACATTCCCAGTCGAAATGAACCGACGCAAGTTGCTGCGCGAGAAGGCGTCGAGGCGTTCGCGCAACGAGTGGGAATGCCAGCTCCCAAAGGATTCTTTAAAAAAAGTAAGGCTCCTGAAGGTCGCCCCGGGGTCTACCTTGATGGAGGGTTCGGCGTCGGAAAAACCCACTTGCTAGCCGCCCTCTGGCATGCGGCGCCTCAGCCCAAATCTTTCGGCACTTTCGTTGAGTACACGAATGTAATTGGGCTGCTCGGCTTTCGAAACGCTGTGGAGCAATTCGCAAATCGTCAACTCGTGTGTATCGACGAATTTGAACTGGATGACCCGGGGGATACGGTTCTAATGTCGACATTTCTCAACGAACTTGTTGATCGCGGAGTAAACGTAGCCGCGACCTCAAACACGCTACCGGACCGCCTGGGTGAAGAACGTTTTGCAGCGGACAATTTTCTGCGTGAAATTCAAGGATTGTCGGCCCACTTCGACGTGATTCGGATTGAAGGTCCTGATTACCGTCAGCGCAACTTGGATGTGAACCAAAAGGTATTCACGCACTCTGAAGTCGAGAGAATCTGTGAAGCGACTTTTCATGCTGCAATGGACGAATGGCAGGGCCTTCTGGATCACCTGTCCATGGTTCATCCGGCCCAATACGGACCCATGGTGGAAGACTTATCTTTGTTGGGGTTGCAAAACGTGAATGTGGTTCGAAATGAGAACCAAGCCCTGCGAGTAGTGAGTCTGGTTGATCGGCTGTATGACCGTTCGGTGCCAATAGTAAACAGCGGGGTGGATATTACGGGCATTTTTACCGACTCAATGCTCACCGGTGGCTACCGAAAAAAATACTTTCGAGCGCTTTCCCGGCTCGCCGCGCTTGCCCAATTGGGCGCACTAATGGTTGAGTAGGTCCATGGAAATTTCTGGTCTCATCAGTGGCCTCTTTGTCGGAATAGTTATCGGACTCATCGCTCGAATCTTGGTGCCCAGTATGCAGCCCATCGGATGCTTCGTCACGGTTCTCATTGGCGTCGTCGGTGGGGCAGGAGGGGCGTTGATCGGCAATGCGGCGCAATGGGGTTTCTGGCTCACCTTCGGAACCCAAATCCTGATTGCGACCATTCTGGTTGCAATCGTGGCGGCTGCCTTTAAGAAGGGAACTTAATCGCCGGGTATTCGCCGTTAATTCTCAGTGGAAGCGAGGGCACCATTAAATGTTGATCATTGACAACAACTTTGGCGAGTTGTTGGCTCGCGGCAGGGTCAATGAGTAAGTCTTCTGGCAGGGCAAGGTGATCTGATGGTACATCGGCAAGCCGCAAGACCTTCACTAGTTCGGCGCTGGAATAGTTCGCAAAAGCCAGCGAAATGATTTCCTTCAGCTCATTTTGGTGAACAACCCGAGAGCTATTGGTTGCAAAGCGAGGGTCGGTTAATAGTTCCGGCAAACCAATACTGTTGACAAGCCGGGTGAATACGGCATCACCGCCAACACCGATCATGATCTGGCCATCGCGTGTTTGAAACAATCCAT
>JBIIOS010000106.1:0-5979 GCA_044336805.1 Candidatus Nanopelagicales bacterium | reverse complement strand
GACCTCATGCGCCGAATCTGCTGTCCCGCACTGGCCATCGCTGCCCTGGCATCCCTCGCTTTTGCCAGTGATGCGCGTGGCGCCAAAACCCAATCTGCGAACCGTGACTTTCTAGGGTGCGGGGCGGTACAGCCCTTTACCCGATTGGACCGAGTTGGACATCAGTGAATGCAAAACGAGGGTTTTCGTACCACCTTCATGCTGCGGAGCCATGTAGCCGATCTCCAGGCTCACCCCGGGGATCAGCACGCCTTCATAGGTGCCACCGCCGTCAGCGCCGAGAATGTCGATGCTGGTCGCGCCGGAAGCGGAGTTCAAGGCAATGAGCTGCACCAGCTTGGGCTTAGACCACTTACCACCACTCGGTTTCCACTGCCAGGTGCCTTTAGCGACATTACCTCGAGCAGTGGTAATGGTGAGCCTCTCGGTGCCCTGCTCGTAAACTCCCCCGTAGTAGACGTCAGCCGGGCCGGTCCAGGTGCCAACAAGTGGGGACGCGGGGGCGGCATTGGCGCCCGGTGCGGCGACGATGAGCAGGCTTGCGCCCATCATGCATGCTGTTAAAACTGCGAAAACCTTGCCATTGCGAATTCTCATTTGGAACCCTTCGTTAGGAGTCGCGAAGTAATCTGTCAAGAATCTTGCCCGAGACAGACTTAGGGATCGTATCGGCGAACACTACCTTATTGGTTACAAACCTGTCTTGCATGAAGTTGGTGAATTCTGCGGCGGTCAGCTCTTGATCTGGCAGGAGCACCAATAAGGCATGGGGGTTCTCACCGGATTCGTCGTAACTCTGAATACATATTCAGGGAATTAAGCACTGCTATTGATGTTCAAACGAATGCCGCCTTTGACCTCGTCGTTGTAAACACCAGCATTCAGAACAACTCCTTTGGAGCCCCCTCGGGGAACCGTCGCTGCACTCCTCCCCACCCCGAGCCTACGAATTACAGCATCGGAAGAGCCATGTTTTTACCATTTTTGGAGGAGCAGGTGATATCCCCATTGAGGATGAACCGGCCTCTATCCGCTGGGTAACTGGTGCCAGAAACATCCGTTGTTGCCGGCGTTGGCTGTACCCAAGCAATTACCGCACGTTTGTTTTTGCCCAATGCGTTCCGGTCAATCACGGTACCCACTCGAACCGTGTACTCCGCGGTGGCATCAGTCCCTGACCAGCAAGGAACAACCTTCTTGGCCTGGATAGCCTGGGAACGGGTAACAGTGGATCCCGACTTTGTGCCTTTATACAGGAAGGAAATGGTGGTTTCCGCGTTGAGATTTGCAAACCGATCACCATCTATTGCAAAGTAACCTGGTGCCAGTGCGCCACTCTCAGAAGTGAATGTGGCTGAACCGTTTTTGATTGTGGCCGGCGGAAATGTGCCCACGCCGGAGTCAGGCGTGTAAGTGACCGTGCAACCCTCGCAGTTAAGACCAACAAAATTCAAAGTCACCTGAGCATTAGGGGCGGCTGACGCAGACGGGGCAAAACCAATAAACCCAAGTACAACTGCCGCCGATATAGCCACAAATGAAATTCTCTTTGCGAACATATTCATTCATCTCCTAATTTTTGGTTGGCAAGCCGTGAGCCCGGCAACATGGCGACCTTTGAAACAACCCTAGCAAGACACTACCCGATATCGCTGCTGCCGTTGACGTGATTGCGACCGTGGAGGCACTCAATGGACTCCGTGGCATCCCTGTCGACTACGTACTTCCAGACAAGATTCGGCATGAGCCCCGACAAGCCTGACGTAAGCGATCGGGCGATAAGACCAAATACAGGCGATGGTTATTTCTTTACCCCGTTGGGAGCAAACTTGGTAACGAAGAAATCGTAAGCACCCGTCTGCGTATTACCATCGAGCCCGCCGTTGGTGGAGCCTGCAACGAAGACGTCCCCGATTAAATCGGTCGCAACGCCGTTGCCATAAGTTTCTCTACCAGCCACACCCAGCTGACGGGTGAATAGCTTGACCCCACGGGGACTGTATTTGGTGACGAAGAAATCGTGGAGACCGGTCAGAGTATTACCATCAAGCCCGCCGTTGGTGGAGCCTGCAACGAAGACGCCCCCGATTGAATCGGTCGCTACTTCGTTTCCAGCAGTTATCGCACCAACCGCGCCCATCTGGCGGGTGAATTGCTTGACCCCGCTGGAATCATATTTAGTGACAAAGGAATCTCTGGAACCTGTCCGAGCATTTCCATCAAGTGAGCCCTCTGTATAGCCAACAGTGTAAACATTTCCTTTGTCATCTGTTGTGACAGCGGTACCGACGGTTACCGCACCAACCGCGCCTAATTGACGGGTGAATTGTTTGACCCCACTGTTGTCGTATTTGGCAACAAAAAAATCCTTCGAACCTGACAGGGTATTACCGTCAAGTGAGCCCTCTGTATAGCCTGCGACAAAGACATTCCCCTTGGCATCGGTTGCGACACCGTAGCCTCTTGTTTCCTTATCAGCCACACCCAATAGACGGGTGAATTGCTTGACACCGTCGCTGTTGTATTTGCTAAAAAAGGAATCAACTGTTCCAGTCATGGAATATCCATCCAGTGCACCGGTGGTGTAGCCCGCGACAAAAAAGTTGCCATTAGCATCAATCGCAAGCGCTATGCCGACCTTTTTTTCTCCATCCACACCCAACTGACGCGTGAATTGCTTGACCCCATTTTTGTCATATTTGGTGATGAAGACCTCGTGGGTACTATCCGTTTGCTTGGTATTTCCGAATAACCCACCGGTTGTATACCCTGAAATGTAAACATTGTCGTTGGCATCGGTGGTAACTGCGGTTGCGACGGTATCGCTATCCGCCACCCCCAGTTGCTTGGTGTAGAGCTTCACGCCATCGCTGTTGTATTTGGTTAGGTAGAAATCATAAATACCGGTCAAGGAATTACCATCTAGTCCGCCCTTTGTAGAGCCTGTGACGTAGACATTGCCTCTGCTATCGGTTGCAACAGCATTACCAAAGGTTATTTGATTGGCTGTACCGAGTTGCTTGGTTCCAGCCCACGCAGAAGTCGGCTCCGATTTATCCAAAGATGAGATTAAGTCAACTGTAAATCCAACGCCAGGACCTGCTGAAAACTTGGAAGTTCCTGCAGCGCCTGAAATAAATTTCCAAGGCTTCGGCAGTGGATCTTGATTCTTTAACTTTAGAAATTTCTTAAACAGTCCATTTTTACCGAGAACTTTTGAACACGAAATTCCATTGGCATTTATTTGATACTTTCCCTTAGGAAGTTCTTGACCCGCAATGATTTGATTTTTACTTACCGTATATTTCCCGCACGAAGGTAGCTGTGGGCTAGCCGCGTGAGCCTGCACTGGAATTAAGCAGAGCACGAGAGCTGCAGCTATTGATGATTTCGCAAGGAGAAGCTTTTTCACCCCGGAACATTATCACTGTACTCCAACGAGTAATGATCTTTCGCGACCTTTTGACCTACATCTTTACTATGCAGAGGGGGGCCAACCTTGTGACACGGGACAGAGATCAACGCTGTCCTGGGATTTGACATTGGAGCCGCCTCGGGGAACCGTCGCTGTACTCCTCCCCACCCCGGACCGACGCATTACGAGAACTTGGCTTTCCCATTAACTTGCTTAACTTCCACCTTGATTCTTTGGATACCTTTGAGGGATTTTGAATATGTTTGGAGGCGTCCACGGTAAAACCACGGTACGAGCTGGCGATTGCAGCGAACCCTCGGCCGAGAACCGAGAATCCTTGACACGGATCAGGGAGTTCTAACTACTTGAACTTGCACGCGGTTATTCTTCACGCGTGCTTGGTTTTTTGGAATCCACCGCAGGGCTTGCCAAAAGATGCTTGGTAAGTGGAGTTAATGCGAGCATCACCAACAAGGTAAATATCACTCCGATCAGGGTTGCACCTAGGCGTTGGTCTGCCACCTCATCCACTGTGGAACCTGAACTTTCAAGCAGGACGATTGCAGGCGTAAGCACGGCAGCATAGAGCCAATAAGGTCGCCCCTGCAACATGAGAATGAATGCGACCATGAGAAATATGGTGCCCACAAAGTAGAGCAGTCCAACGTTCGTCACAAATGCACCGACGAGAACAGCAATGGCAAAACCCAAGACGGTTCCTGCAGCGCGATCAACTGCCTTGCGGAATCCATCACCCAGTGATGGTTGAAAAACAACCACGATAGTCAGGATGATCCAACCGCCGGTGTGACCGAGCTCCAGGTCGACAACACCCCAAGTTGCAACACCTACGAGCAATGCCAGGACAAGGCTGTACGCGAGCACCCGGCGCGAGTCAAGCCCAGTGTGTTGACGAACATGTAGTCGATTGCGAAGCAAGTACATCACCAATGTTGCCCATAGTGAAGCTGCGAGCGATATCAACGCGACATAAAGAGGGGATGCAATAGGCAGGTCATTGGGAATAGGTGAGGCGACAAAAAAGCCCAGTGCTATCACGGTCATGATCAAGGCATCATGCATTCCGGCTTTCGCCGCGTATCCACGAAGGAATGCGGCGGTTGCAAGTACAACGGCAGCTAGCCAGGGGTTAGGTGCGACCCAGTCCGCAAGTCCTGCAAATAACGCGAAGGGCAAAGAAATGAACAGACCAGTGCGCCAACCCGTACCGCCCATGCACGCAATGAACACGGCAAGACCCGAAAGGGTCGCGATGTTGACTCCATCGGTCCAACCAAGGAATCCCATCAAAATTGCCGGCGCGAACCCCGCGATCACCATCAGGACAACATCAACCGAAAGGGTCCTGAACTGATGCCGGATTGAACTCATGGAGCTATATAACAGTGTTCGGACTCAATTTTGAAGTCGATTGACGAGTCCTAGGCTTTTTCAGGATTCTTCGGCTGAGTAAACAGAGCACCTTGCGCCGCTTGCGAACCTGAAAGTCCACCACCACGACCGCGCAACATGTAGGCACCGACAACTGCTAGCGCCGCACCGAGCATCGGACCCGCCAAATACACCCAATATGAAGTGAAGTCATTTGCTACCAGATCTGGCGCGAACGAACGAATGGGGTTCATGGATGCACCCGATAATGGGCTTGCCCATAAACCTGCAAGTGCGACGTAACCACCGACACCAAGAGCGCCAATGATTCCTATGTTTTGCGCACCCGAAGCGGTGCCGAGAATCACACTCACCAATCCGAAGGTAAGCACCACTTCCATCAGGAATGCAGCGACGTCGGTGGTTGACTGGGCTGGGTAGGTTGCGCCATTTGAAGCCGATGAACCGATAACCGCTTGCAGGAACACAACGGCAAGGACCGCGCCCGCTAACTGGAAGATGATGTATCCGGGAACCCTGCTCCACGGAAAGTCGCCTCGCAGAGAAAACGCGATGCTCACCGCTGGGTTAAAATGAGCCCCCGAAACTCGACCCATGAACAAGATCATGGCCATGACCATCAAACCAGGTGCAACAACCGCAGCGGTCCGCGATATCGGGTTACCAAACTCGGCGTTCATCATGCCAGAGCCCGCTGCAACGAGCACCAACAGGAACGTTCCCATGAACTCCGAGAACAACCTGCGCCACTCCTGCTTGGGATTATCAAAGTCCGTGATGCGCGCAACAACTCCCTTGGGGAGCCCCGACAGACCCAGGTGGAGCGAGAAGCCAGAGCTCTCCATTTCGTCATTGTTCGGAGATTGCGTGCTCACGAAGAAGCTCCCGCACCCGCTCCCACAACTACTTTCGCGGAACTTGTCTCAGTAGCTTTTTGTGCTGCTTGATCAACCTGTTCTTTCAGTTGCTTTTTGAGGGAATCAATTGTCTTCTTCGATGGAGCCAAAGTCGGGAACAAGTGATAGGAGGCCAACTCGACCAGACTCCAGGCGACCTGCGGCGTCAGGGCAAAATCTGGTGAATCAACCCCAGTTGGAAGCTCGACTCCATGAGCCTTCAATTGGGCGATGATGCCAGGTGTTGCGGCTTTG
>JBIIOS010000105.1:0-6134 GCA_044336805.1 Candidatus Nanopelagicales bacterium | reverse complement strand
TTCGCAGAATTGTGACGAATGCGGTCTACTTGGCTGAAGCCTCGTATGGAGCATTGGGTGTGCTGAACCTTGACGGCAAAATCCAAGAATTCATTCATGTCGGAATGTCAGATGAAGTGAGTAATCAGATCGGCAACCTGCCGACGGGTGAAGGGCTACTTGGTGAGTTAAGTGCATACCCAACCCCTCTGCGTCTCGCACATATTAATGAACACTCCGCATCCATTGGTTTTCCCGAAAATCACCCACCGATGACTTCCTTTTTGGGTGTACCTATCCGCATCCGAGGGGAAGTATTTGGCAACCTCTATTTGACGAGTAAAAAAGGAGGTGAAGCATTTACCGAAGAAGATGAGAAGTCGGTTATTGCATTTGCAACAGCCGCCGCCGTTGCAATTGAAAATTCCCGACTTTATGAACTCGCGACCCTGAAAGAAAAGTGGCAACGAGCAGTAACAGAGATTGGTACGGCGGTTCTTTCCGGCGGCGACAGTAGCGAAGTTTTAGGCCTTATTGCAGAAAAGTCGAGGTCACTAACGGGCGCAGCCGCAGCCCTTATCGCACTACCGGATTCAAAAAATTCACTCATTATTGAAATAGTGAATATCGATTCGGAACCCACACCGACAGCGCTTCGATTACATTCTTGGCTTGGTGCAGATGTCCCTGCTGATTCACTTCTAAGAAAATCTTTTTTACTGGGCGGAAGTATCATTGAAGACAAATGTTTTATCTGGAGTCAAGTAACAACAGATCCGGTAGAGGAGACAGTTGCCGCGGTTGCTTTGCCATTACGTACGGTTGACAAAGTTTTGGGTGTTCTTCTGCTTATCTGGCCGGAAGGCTCAATTGTGGCTGCCAATGCAGTTATTGAACTTATCGAGTCCTTTGCCGGGCAGGCGGCGCTCACGCTGGTGTTAGCTGAGGCCCAGCAGCACAAAGAGGATTTGGCTGTACTAGAGGATCGTGACCGCATTGGACGTGATTTACATGACCTTGTGATTCAAAGGATATTTGCAACCGGATTGTTGCTCAATGGACTACTGCAGGAAGAAGACCTACCACCTGAGTTCAATAAAAAAATTGATCTTGCCGTCGGCCAACTTGACGAAACAATTCGTGAGATCCGACAAACCATTTTTGATTTACATACTGTGTCACCGGAAACCTCAATTAAAAAAAGAATTTCACAGGAAGTTGATTCCATCTCCAACGTCCTTGGTTTCCCGGTCCGGTTGACACTCATGGGACCACTCGATTCCATGATCACTCCAGCAATCGCTGACCACTTGCTAGCCGTTGTGAGAGAAGTCCTCTCTAACTGTGTGAAGCATGCGCATGCAACCGAAATTGATATCCGGGTTGCGATTGATGCACGGGGGCTTGTCTGTGAAGTAATTGATAATGGGAAGGGTTATGAGCTGGGGTCACGTACTTCCGGTATTGCCAATCTGGAGTCACGGGCAGCGGAACTCGTTGGCCAATTGGTAGTTGGGGCTCGGCCAGATGCACAGCCGGGTACCTGGCTGTGCTGGAGTATCCCTCTACTGTGAGTTGTTCTGATTCTCGGAATGGGCCTCAAGTCGAGCGACGTAGGCCGCGGCTTGGGTTCGCCGTTGCATGCCTAATTTCGAGAGTAGCCCAGTTACGTAGTTTTTAATTGTTTTTTCGGCTAAGTGCATCTGTTCACCGATTTGTCGGTTTGTCAGTCCTTCACCGATCAAATTAAGAATCGCTTTCTCTTGTTCGGTGAGATCCGAGAGTGCATCTTTATCATTTTTGCCATTTTGCAGTCGTTCGAATACCTGTTCAGTGACACTGGGGTCAAGCAGATTATGGCCTGCGGCAACCTGTCGAATTGCGGTGATCAAGTCTGTCCCGCGAATCTCCTTGAGCACATAACCTGACGCTCCAGCCATGATCGCATTGAACAATGCCTCGTCGTCTGAGTAGGAAGTAAGCATCAATACATGGACATTAGGAAATAGTGATCGAACTTCGCGGCACACTTCGATTCCGTCTCCGTCAGCCAGGCGAACATCAAGTATCGCAACATCAGGCTGGGAAGCCGTGATCCGAATTAATGCTTCCTCGGCTGTCCCAGCTTCACCGACAACTTCGAGGTCAGACTGCAACCCAATGAGCTCGGCGATCCCTCGACGTACGATTTCGTGGTCATCTAATAAAAAAACGCGAATGTCCCCCATAACAGCATTATGTAGGTATCAGGGTGTGGAGGAGAGAGAGTTAACGAAATCTTGTACACGGGGACCAGACCCAATAATCCGTGCACGCGTTACTTCAGGGTCTACTCGACCGCAAAATCCGTTAACGAAATCCGCCCAAGATATTTCGATGTGGGTCACCTCACCGGTTGCCTCTGCTGTGAAAGCCGCTTTTCCGTCAGCGTCGGTAGCAATACACACCGTTCCACCAAAGTCTTCCCCCGTGAAATTAATTTGCAGAGACTCACCATGTGGTGCACCAATTTTCTTGCCCCAAATAAATGGAAGAGCTTTGAGCATCCGCCCGGCAGCATTCTTTGCCGGATTGCTTGTGAACTCGCCAGGCAGTCCAACCGCAATTCGAACATCCAGGTTATGTGTCCAAATGTCAAATGTGCGCATGCCAAGAAATTGCTTCTGTGAGATCTCGCCGTCAACCCAAGGAACGGTCAATTCTGGGGAATCCTTGGCAAGGAAGTCGGTGAGGTTGTTGGCGTTCGTGAGCATTTGCTGAAGTAGCACTGCCGGTGGGGTCCCCCTGCGGTAGTCAACCCCGCGTTCGGTGAATTGTTGAAAGGGATCTTTGGCGTGGGGGAGTTCATCCCAATTTGGCTCGTGAGCAGGCGGGGGGTTACCCACGGCCAACGAGTCAAGATCAATTGTGTGAGCAACAATGTCGGCAACGGTCCACCCCGGACATGGAGTGGGGAGTGACCATTGCTCGGCGGTGAGTGAATTCAAGGTGGCATAGAAGTCCAAAATCGCCTCTACGTAAGTCTTCATGGGGTCAAGGGAACTTTTAGTCTCAATGAGGTTGTCCATGTTCATATTCTGCCTTACCTTTTCCACCATTTAAATGGGTTTCGGTGAATCATTTGAGGTCTTAGGCTAGGGAGCATGGATGTGAGAGTTGCCGCACTTCAAATCGACTGTTCAACTATTGAGTCGGTGCCTCAACGGGTGGAACGAGTTCTGAGTTTAATAGACCGGCAGGCAACTGACTGTGACTTTATGGTGCTACCCGAGTTGTGGAATGTGGGGGCATTTAACTTGGAGGCCGCCCGCGAGCACGCCCAACCAATTGATGGACCTCTGCCCACCGCCCTCGCGCAGAAGGCACGTGAGCACGGTATTTGGTTACACGGTGGATCATTTTGTGAACAAGATGCTGGTGCATTGCATAACACGAGTGTGTTGTTTAACCCGCAGGGTGAACTGGCCGCCCATTACCGCAAGGTGCATGTTTTCACGTACGCACGCGAGCAAGACACGATGACTCCTGGCACGGATTACGTAATGGTGGAAACTCCACTGGGGCTAACCGGGCTTGCTACCTGTTACGACCTTCGCTTTCCGGAAATGTTTAGGGCTATGCGCATTGCTGGAGCCCAAGCATTTGTGATCCCTTCTGGTTGGCCGGTACCTCGAATTGGTCAGTGGGATGCGTTATTGCCTGCGCGGGCTGTTGAAAACCAAGCCTGGATTATTGCCTGCAATGAAGTCGGTATCCAAGGTAGGCACCAGTTGGGTGGCCACTCAGTAATCGTTGATCCTCTGGGAAACGTTCTCGCTAAGGGTGGAGAAACCGAGACCGTGATAAGCGCTGTGATTGATGTTCAGATTGGGAAAAATTGGCGCTCGGAGTTTCCAGCAATCGACGATCTCGTTGATTGCCCAGTCATTACCGTTAATTAACTCTCCACCTGAATCACAATTACGGGATTCTTTTCTGGGTCAATCCATTCAAGTATTGCTCTCATGGCTTTTTCCGGGATTGCAACACAGCCTGCAGTTTTCGTCCCATTGCTGACGTGAAGGAAAATTCCACCACCCTGACCGGTGTTAGCACTTTGATCCGTTCGATTAATCCCATTCGCGCCCTGAGTTATTTTCCCAGGGGGGAGATTGAAATCAACAACCGCGACGTAGTTGTATTGCTTGCGGTAAGTGGAGAGAATTTCGACGTAATTCCCGTAGCTTGACCAATCCTTGTTTGCGGTTTGAAAAATATTGTAAGTACTAGGAAATTTGGGGTTATAGGTCCAAGCGTCATTTTTGTCGACCTTGACGTAGTCCAACTTGGTCCCAGGGTCGGACTTAATGCCAAAAGCTGAGGTGAAGGCATAGGTGCCGGTTGGGGTCTTTCCTGTCCCTTGTTTTCGATTGTTTCCAGGAACGAGTCCCCCGTATCCCAAGATGGCCTGCACTGGTTTCTGTGTTGCCAGCCAGGAATTCTTATCTCTTTCAAATACTTCAACGGTACCCACGGTTGATTGCCATGAATTAGCGCTGACCAACACCACCTGCTTACTGTCAGTGATTTCTTTGAGCACGGCTGGAGTGGCTTGGGTACTTACCGGCGAAATGAGACCAATAAGAATGATTGTGGAAGTCACCGTGGACACAACAATGGTGGGCACCCGCAATGCACGCCATGCCTTGTTCATGTATAGCAAACTACATGATTAGGAAACCACAGGAAAGCCTGCATTCTCCCAACCGGTGATTCCAGATTCGAGTTCAAAAATGTTTTCAATGCCAACACTGCTCATTTGGGCAACAGCAGACTGAGAGCGATTCCCACTTTGGCAGTAGACCGCGTAAATACCAGCAGGATCAAGTGCCGCAATCTGATTTGCAAAATCTGGACCTTCAACGTTGTAGTTGACCGCCCCCTGAATGTGGCTCTGGGCGAACTCTTCCGGGGTTCGAACGTCAATTACCGTGACCCCGGCGGTGGCTACCAGTGCAGAAAACATGATTGCATCGACGCGCTCTGGGCCCGTTGAGGCTTCAGCAACAACCTCTACGGGAGTTGATGTTGCTTCGGTGTCTGAACTTGAGCAAGCGGTTAATGGGGCGGTGAGTGCTAGGGCCGCGGCCGCGAGGGCAACACCGAAAGTCGTGATTCGCATACCCCCGAGGGTATATCACTCGCTGCGAGTTCGGCCATCCGACCCTTGATTTAGGCCTGCTAGTCGCTCGTTGTAGGCCCTGAGTTCAGCGTCACCGTCGCGTTGCGCCTGACGGTCTGACCGCTTGGCCTCTCGATCATCACTTCGTGACCACTGCACCATGATCGCAATGAACACAATCAATGCTGGGAATTCCGCGATCCCCCAAGCAACTTGTCCGCCAAATACGGAGTCAGCAAGTGGATCAACCACCCAGTCCGGCCGTACGACCCCGTACCACTCAATCGCCATGGGTGTTGTGCCCATCATCAAAATCACACTGAAGAATGCGTGGACACTCATGGCAAGCAACAACAAAATGATGCGACCCCAATACGGCAATGGATGTGGCCGAGGGTCAATCCCAATCAACACCCAGTAGAAAAGGTAGCCGGCGAAAATAAAGTGCAATTGCATAACGATATGGCCAATATGCGATCCCATGAGCCAACCGAAAGCCGGAGTGAGGTAGAGACCGTAGAGCCCGACGACATAAATAAAGAAAACAAAAAATGGATTTGTCGCCACCGCATTGACCTTGCTGTTAAGGAAAAGCACCAACCACTCGCGGGGACCACGTTCGCCAGTTCGTGAAGGTTTAAGTGCACGAAGTGCAAGAGTCGCTGGTGCACCCAATACCAAGAAAATTGGTCCAAGCATCGTGAGTGTCATGTGATTGACCATGTGAAGTCCGACTGAAACTTGTGCATACAGTGCGATGCCTGAATTAGTGCACCAAATGATCACTGAGATACCGGCTAGCCAGGAAACAAGGCGCATAACGGGCCATGCGTCACCGCGCGTGCGCAATCGAATGTAACCGGCGACATACAGTGCAGCGGCAATCAAACTTCCGGCGAGGAAAAATGGTTCAAGATGAAACCCAAGGGCAACGTTGGCCGTCGTTGGCGGTGCTGGGTACGGGTACCCAAGTAGGGACTCGCCGAATGTGGGA
>JBIIOS010000013.1:0-23561 GCA_044336805.1 Candidatus Nanopelagicales bacterium | reverse complement strand
ATCCTCTCGCGCCCAAGTCTTGGCGAGCGAGGGTGGCTCACTGCTCAATTGCGCAATGAGACGGTTGGTGGTGCAGTCCTGCTCTTCGCCGCAGTCGTGGCACTTGTTTGGGCGAATTCCCCCTGGGGGGACAGTTATTTCAACATGGTCAACTACACGATCGGACCCGCCTCACTTGGTTTAGATCTTTCACTGGGGGTGTGGGCAGCCGATGCCCTACTCGCGATTTTCTTTTTTGTTGTGGGTTTGGAACTTAAACACGAACTCGTTCTCGGCTCATTGTCCAAACCCGCACAAGCGATAGTCCCTGCCGCCGCCGCTATCGGTGGCATGGTCATACCGGCGCTTTTTTATGTAATCATCAACGCAACCCTCGCAGACGGTTCCTTAACGGGATGGGGAATCCCCATGGCAACCGATATTGCGTTTGCACTTGCAGTTCTTGCTATCTTCGGTCGAAAACTTCCCGTTGCTTTGCGCGCATTTCTTCTCACACTCGCGGTGGTTGACGACCTTGGCGCGATTAGCGTTATTGCACTCTTCTACTCCGACAAGTTTGCCTTGGTCTGGTTTGCAGCCTTTTTATTCTCACTGCTGGCCTATTGGTTGCTGCAGAAATACCGTGTTTCATCTCCTCTTATTTACATCCCCTTGGTAATTATCGGTTGGTATTTCTGTTATAAGAGCGGTGTTCACGCAACCATTGCCGGCGTTGCATTCGGATTCCTCACCCGTGTTCGCTTGGATCCTGGTGAGAAGAAAGCACCCGCGGACACGCTGATTCATATTATTCATCCCATCAGTGCCGGGATCGCAATTCCTGTTTTCGCACTCTTTGCCGCCGGAGTTGATTTGCGAGCCACGGGGATCATCGAACCTTTACAATCTCCGATCGCAATAGGAATCATGATCGGTTTGGTGGTGGGTAAACCGATTGGCATTGTCGGAATGGCTTGGATCATGGCCCGGTTCACCCGCGCCAGTTTGAGTCCGGGAATCACTTGGCGTGATATTTCGGCGGTGGGCGTTTTGGGTGGAGTTGGTTTCACAGTTGCTCTACTCATTAGTGAATTGGGTTATGCCGACAACGAGCTGTACCTTGAAAACGCCAAGATTGCGGTACTGGTTGCCTCCGTGATCGCAGCAACAATCGCAGCCTTTATGTTGCTCTCCCGTGGTCGAGCGTATGCACGGATGGCGGAGATCGAAGCGGCCGAATCAGAAAATGAAGGGGTTGAGAATAGGGATTTACAGGGGGAGGGCAATTCACGGCCCGATCCACGGTAACCTTCAGGTCGGGAAGGGGATCCACATGGCGCCGCAACAGAGTCTGAAACAGCTGGTCACGAACACAATCGGTGACGGTAAGCGTCTCCTCACAGCGCAAGTGAACTTAACAACCACCGAGCTCTCCCAGACCAGCAAGACCATCGGTCAGATTTCACTCCTAGCGCTCATCGCGGTGTCATTGATCAGCATGGGCGCAATATTTAGTCTCATCGCAATTGCCTATGCCCTCGTGGCACTGGGCCTACCCGTTTGGGCTGGCTTCCTCATTGTTGCCGTGGTTCTGTTTCTCGTTGCCGCGATCGTGGGGATCGTGATCAAAAGCAAAGGGAAATCCATTAAGGCTCCTAATCTGGCTCGTGAAGAGTGGAAGAAGACGTCTGAGTCCCTCGGAGCGCTCAGCAATAACTCGCCCAATTAAGTGATTACTCCCGAAGAAGCAATTGCGAGAACGGGTCCTTGGACCCACCACAATGTTTCTGCCAACGGCGCCCGTTTTCACATTGTTGAAATGGGCTCCGGTCCCGCTGTTCTCCTTTTGCACGGCTTCCCCAGTTTTTGGTGGACCTGGCGTGAAGTCATCGCACCGCTGGCCGCTGCCGGCTACCGTGCAATTGCGATGGATTTACGCGGATACGGTGGTTCAGACCACCCACCGCAGGGTTATGACCCCACCACCTTGGCCCGTGACTGCGTAAGTGTGATCCGTTCACTGGGGGAAGCGCAAGCGAGCGTGGTCGGACATGGAGTCGGCTCCATAATCGGGTGGACTATGGCTGCACACAATCCCGACGCAGTGAAAGCGCTTGTCAGTGTTGCTGGCGCGCACCCACGCGTATTGCGAAATTCACTTTTACGAAATAACGAACAACGTTCGGGTTTGTCCTACCTCACCCGGCTCCAATTACCGTTTATTCCTGAGCGCTACTACACCAAAAATGGCGGCCGAAATATTGGGGATTTTCTGGAGAAGTATTCGTATGACCCTTCTTGGGTGACCCCCGAGGTACGCGAAGCCATGCAAGCCGCCTACCAGAATTGGCCAACCGCCCACACTGCAATTGAATTTCACCGTTGGGCCATCCGTTCCCTATACCGCACCGACGGCCGACGTTTCCAAGAGTCAATCGAAGCACCTATCAGTGTTCCGGTACTCGATATCTTCGGAGAGCACGATCCCATGATTATTCATGACCTCGTCGAAAACGAGTCCATGGTGAGTGCTTCCTACACCCGGGCGATCATGCCGACCGGTCACTTTCCCCACGAGGAAAACCCACGTGCATTTACTGAATTACTCCTGCCATGGTTGCGCCAACATGCAGGCTCGTGATCGCCTCGGCATTCCCCTTCGCGGTAGCAAAATCGCCACTGATTCTTTCCCCCAGGTTCCTGAGCGCGAATTCATTTCTTGTGAACAGGCTTGGAGTGAGATTTCCGGCTACCTTGCTGCGGATTTGCCATTTCATGTTCATGAAGTTGCCGAGCAGCGTTGGCGTTGTGCACCAAGCACTGATGCCGCACTCTGGCGGGCTTGTGCACAAATGGGTGCTGCTTTAACCCATCACGCTAGAGGTAATCCCGTTGGAGCGGCCCGGTTAGCGGAGCGTGCTCGCATAACACTTGCTACATCAACATCACAAGCACCCGAGTTGAATTCTGATGTGCTAGAAATCCTTTTTTCGGTAATGCTTGAGTCATGAAAGATCACGGCCCTCCCCAGAGACTCATTCTCGTCACATTCGATCAACTTTCACTCACCCATGGGGCACTCGCCACGGCGAAACCCACGGATGACGAAATTGTTTTCATCGAAAGTCACGACATGCTCACATCAAGGAAGTGGCATTCCCAACGGATATTTTTTATCCTGTCAGCCGTTGAACACACTAAGTCCGACTTAAAAGAGAGTGGGTTCAAGGTTCACTCAATCCGAGCTGCGACCATGAGCGAGGGTGTCAAATCATTGCGCCTGACCTACCCCAGTGTTCCCATCGTCTCGACCACTCCAAGTTCTCGACCACTCACCGACGTGCTCACCTCACTCGACATTGAGCTTTTCCCCAATGACAACTTTTTGACAACCGCGGATCAATTCACCCAGTGGGCCAGTGGTTATAAATCCTTGACCATGGAATATTTCTACCGGTGGCAGCGCAAAAGATTGAACATACTGATGAATGGAAATGATCCGGTCGGTGGCCAATGGAATTTTGATGAAGATAACCGCCTGCCTCCACCGCGCACAAAAAAGGGTCAAGCCCCGCACGCCTGGCCGCAGCCCCTGTATTTTGCACCGGATGAAATCGATCAAGGTGTAATCAATCGACTCAAAGAGTTCGACTTGTGGGGACAGCCCCCTAACGGAACCTGGGCTACAACGCGCACTGGTGCTCTTAAGCAACTACATCACTTTGTTGAAAATGCACTTGCTGACTTTGGCCCTTATGAAGATGCCATGCCAACCGATTCATGGGCTGTCAATCATTCGGCTTTAAGCCCCTACATCAACGTTGGACTCTTAAACGTATCTGAGGTAGTTGAGGCGGCCCTGAACAAGTACGAGCAGGGTGGCATACCGCTCTCATCGATTGAAGGATTCGTCCGACAAATCATTGGCTGGCGTGAGTACATCAATCGAATCTATTGGCATTTTCCTGACACATACCGAGATGAAAACCAGCTCAATAGTGACCGAAAACTTCTTCCGTTATTCATGGATCCACAAGCAACAAAAATGAATTGCATGAGTTCAGTGATCACTGACGTCCATGAGCGCGCCTGGGCGCATCACATTCCACGCCTCATGTTGATGAGTAATTTGGCTCAACTCACCGATATACAACCGCAAGAACTTCTCAATTGGATGCGCACCCATTTCATTGATGCCGCCGATTGGGTTATGGTTCCCAACGTGATCGGAATGGGCATGCACGCTGACGGGGGCGCCATGATGACAAAGCCCTACATCGCGGGCGGTGCCTACATTTCGCGGATGAGCAACTATTGCGGTGGTTGCAAATTCGATCCAAAGAAGCGAACCGGCGAAGACGCGTGCCCTTTCACAACACTGTACTGGGACTATTTGGACCGCAACGCGGATCAATTTGCAAGCAATCATCGAATGTCTCGACCGGTTGCTGCAGCAGCCGCGCGCGAAGACCTCCCGGCAATCCGTGAACGCGCATTATTTGTTCTCAAAGGTCTTGAAACGGGTGAAATTTAATTGATGTCACGTAGGTACCTGTCGCGCCCCGTTGTTCTTTTAGAAGGTTCAAATATTGCTTCCTCCACAGGAAACGGCATTGTCATGGTCACAATTCCTTGGCTGGTGCTGAGCAATACTGGATTGGCCTCTGCTGCCGGAATCGTCGCCGCTCTCTCAGCTCTACCCGCGCTGGTCGTCACACCGCTTGTTGGTTACGCGGTTGACCGATTTGGTAGGCGACTTGTGAGCGTGATCGCTGATCTCGCATCTGCGCTTAGCGTGATCGCATTTCCGATATTTGCCTTGTTTACGGACCTCAACTTTGCCCTCATCCTTGTCCTTGCCGTGCTAGGAGCAACGATTGACCCCGCCGGCTACACGGCACGCAAGTCAATAATTCCCGATTCAGCTGCAGCCTCTAATGTTGACCGAGATGCCCTGAATGGAATACACGAAGGACTTTTTGCGCTGGGATGGACAATCGGTCCACTCATCGGCGCACTGTCAATAACCGCGTTCGGACCAGTAAATTCTTTTTGGATTCCAGGGGCACTCTTTATCTTCGCCGCCCTGTGCATCTTGGCATTACGTGTGGGTGATGCAGGACAAGACGCCAGAGCAGAAAGGATTGGGGTGCAATCGGGTTTCTGGCGTGAGGCAACCGAGGGATTCATTGTCCTGTGGCGCGATCGATACCTTCGGACAATCACAATCGCCATGATTTTTCTTGCCGGTGTGTACTTGCCAACCGAGAGTTTGGTTCTCCCCGTGTATTTCGAATCAACAGAGAACGCTTTAGGACTTGGAATTGTCATTTCGGCAATGGCTGGAGGAGGGGTACTCGGAGCGTTCTCATTTGGTTTTCTCGCAAAGCGATTCACCTACAAAGCGATTGCGCGGTTCGTGTTGATCACAACAATTATTGCGCTCATTCCCATGTCATTACTGCCCCCATTGCCTATTTTGGCTGCATTCGGATTCTTACTGGGATTGGCGTGGGGACCAATGAATCCGTTGATCAACTCACTTGTCCAAAGTAGGGTGCCCGCTGACCTACAGGGACGAGTTTTCTCCATTCAACTTTCGCTGTTCTATGCATTTCCCCCGATTGCGATGCTCATTACCGGATTTGCAATTGATGGTGCTGGGGTTGAGGTCGTGTACCCGGTTCTCGCTCTTTTAGTGGCGGTGGGGAGCATTCTTACGTTGTGCACCAAGGCAATGCGCACTCTCGATCAAGCCTGAACCCTGAAGTTACTCCCGGGTTGAGCGACTACTCCCTTAACTGGCAACTGCCTGTTTCTGCTGCACCATCAGTTTTTTTCCAGTCGTTCGTAAAGTCAATGGCGTCCCGTAATTCACTATTCGTTAGCGCGTAACCGACATCAGAGTCAATGTTGGAACCGAATACCAGTCCAATAACTTGACCATCGCTGTTTACCAATGGACCGCCACTGTTTCCTGGAATTACATTGGATCTGAGGGAATAGACTTTTCGCTGCACTCCGCTGTCCCCGTAGATGTTCTCCCCGCGGGCACTCAAAATCCCACTGACGCGAGCTGGTGTGACCGTGAGGTCTCCGCCGCCGGGATACCCCGCCACCGCGGCATTGTCACCAATTTTCGCACGCCCCTGCGCAAAGAGGGAAACTCGCGTATCAAGCTCTCGGGTTGCGATCACTGCGACGTCTTTTTCTGGATCAAAGTAGATCACTTGACCGGGCACCGAACTCTCAAAGCCGGGAAGGCGAATTTGCACATCTTGTACACCTGCGACCACGTGAGCATTAGTGAGAAGTCGACCGGGTGCAAAGTAGAAACCAGAACCCGAAACACTCTGATTACACTCCGGCGCGTCACCGGTGAGGCGAACCGTGAAAGTTTCAACGACCGGAAATACACTTTGGGAAATTCCTGCCTGTGGCTCCGCAACTTCAGTTGACGGTTCCTGACCAAATCCGGTGACGATTCTCGGTATTCCCTTTTGCCCGACGAGATTGCTAACGTTTTTGAACAAAGTGCGGGCCTGATTAGGAACAATCGCGTCAAGGGTTGACAGGACTTGCGACTGGCCAATTTGACCTGCGATTGAATTACTGGGCATGAATACCAGAACACTGGCAATAATCCAACCGATCAGAGCAAACGCCAAAACATTGAGTGCTGATCCAGCAAAAGAGTCAACAAATTTCACCGGCCGCCACGTGAGGCTAGCCCGTAATCGCCGACCAACAATGGAAAACAACGCTTGCCCGAGGACCGCACTTGCCAGGACAGCGACTCCCAAGATAATTACCGAGAGGGTTTGATCGGTGACAAATGATTTAATCAGGTCGGGCAACCACAGTAAGGCTGCGATACCGCCGCCAAGAAAACCAGCAAAACTCAATACTCCAGCCACAAATCCTTGGCGCCAACCAGCCCAAGCAAATACGGCCAAGGCTCCCAGCAAAATCCAGTCAACCGTATTCACGCGAGTTCTCTCATCATAAAATCTCTCGTCACAAGGTTCCACGTCATAGGGGTACAACCCGATCTTTATCCCAAGGAACACTCCAACCTGAGAGCTCAAACAGGGTTGAGAGCAACCCTGCCGTAAATCCCCACACTAAAAGTTGATTAACCTGAAAAGCATCACCCCGGTAGCCCTTTGGGTGGCGAATTTGGACTCGGTTGTCAGGGTTGATGAAGTCGGCGATCGGGATGCGGTGAACGCTAGCAACTTCCTGCGCATCCCGTGGACCCACCGGACTGGAATCATGCCACCATCCCAGGATCGGAGACACCACGTAATTGCTCACCGGGATCAACACATCAGGGAGTTGGGCAAATGGGGTAACACCACGTGGATCCAGTCCCGTTTCCTCGTTGGCTTCACGTAGCGCCGCCCCGATCGCCGATTGATCACTGATTTCCACTCGACCACCCGGAAATGCCGGTTGCCCGCTGTGGGATCGGGAATTGGTGGCACGTTCAATAATGAGAATATCTTGCTGATCCCCAAAAAGTACGAGCACAGCAGAGTGGACACCCTCACCAACTGTTGGAACGAAGCGGGTTAGTTCCTTGGCTTCCAGTCCGTCTACCGCGCTTACTACCGGATCCAGCCACGGTGGCAGGGAGTCCAATGACTCTGGGATGAGCGTCCCGTGGGTTAACCAATTCACCTGTCGATTCCTAAATTTTTCTGTAATAAAGAGTTGAATGTTTTCTCGTTGGGAATCGCGCCATCCCAACGACCCGCAACAACACCTTGTGAAGTCACGAAGAAGGTGACGGGTGGCCCGGGAATCGCCAGCGGTGCACGAGTATCACCCGATCGATCAATCACTGAAGGATAAGAGATGCCGAAGTCCTGCATCAATTGGAGTGCTTTCGTGGGATCATCTTCAATGTTTATACCAATGAAATCAACTTCGCCTTCAAGTTCCCGCGATACTTTTTCTAGCAGCGGCAACTCTTCAATGCACGGCGGACACCATGAAGCCCAGACATTGACGACCATGGGTGTCCCCCGAACTTGCGCGAGAGATACAGCGGACGTGTCACCGAGACAGTCAAAAACTTGATCGGGTAATCCGGGAATAGCAGCGTCAGGGTTCGGTGCGGCCGTAGGACATGGATCTAAACTCACTTCTTGCATGAGCGCAAGCAAATCCGAGTCGCGTTCAATCACACCTTGATCTGCATCGCTATTACTCGAGTTCGGGCTCGGTTGATTCACTAATTCACCCGCAGTTTCCGAACTTGCACAAGCGCTCAATGAAATCACTGCTGCTGTCAGAACTACCGCAATGCGTCGGCAATTTCTCATGCTCGACCTTGTAGCTTCACTAGTTTTTCAGCTTCGGCGAAATCGGTTGGCCCCTCACCGAATGACGGACATCTTTTGGCAACAGTGCATGCTCCACACGCAGGCTTACGTGCATGACAAACCCGACGCCCATGCCACAGAACAAGATGTGAAAGCCGAGTCCAATCTTTTGCCGGAAAAAGTAATTCGATGTCGCGCTCGATTTTGACCGGATCGGTGTTGGTGGTCCAACCGAATCTTCGAGCCAGCCGGCCAAAATGCGTGTCAATTGTAATTCCAGGAAGACCAAAGGCATTTCCCATTACGACAAAGGCAGTTTTGCGTCCAACGCCCGGCAGCTTGACAAGTTCTTCAACTGTTGAGGGAACTTCACCGCCAAAATCGTGTGTGAGTTTGGCCCCCATCCCAATGATCGTGGTCGCCTTAGTTCGATAAAAACCGGTGGGTCGGATGAGCTCCTCAACCTCTTCCTGGCTCGCGGATGCATAGGCCCTGGCATCGGGGTACCTGGCAAAAAGAGCCGGGGTGACCGCGTTTACCCGGCGATCTGTGCATTGAGCGCTCAGGATTGTGGCGACCAAGAGCTCTAAAGGCGAGGCGAAATCCAGTTCTGGCCCAGCGTCGGGGTAGGTCTTGGCCAACTCGCGCAAAATCCAACGGGCGTCTTTGACCAGCACCGGATCTGCCGCATTAATGGGGGTTGGGAGGGCTGGCACCCTCCTAGATTAAGTCCCGGCGAAGTGGTTCACGCCCCCCGACCTGCACGGAGGTTCCCACGTATCCAATAAAGTGCCCCATACGGGGGCTTAGAGTTTGCTTCATTTAGCATAATTTGCCGAAAGGATCACACATGGACCACATGGATTCTGTCCTACACCAGTCTCCATTGTTTGCCAGCGTGGATGAAGACGGAGCCGCAGCCCTGATGGAACTACTCACCGAGCAGGTTGTGAGTAAAGGTGAGGTTCTCTTCCATGAAGGTCAGCCCGGCGATCAACTTTTTCTCATTATTGAAGGAAAAGTCAAACTTGGGCACGCATCCGCTGACGGACGTGAATCACTAATGGCGGTCCTTGGCCCAGGTGAGATGTTTGGTGAACTGAGCCTGTTCGATCCCGGTCCGCGAGCAGCATCCGCGACAGCCCTCACCGAGGCGCGGGTTGTTCGCTTGGACAATGCGCAACTTATGCCATGGCTGGCTGGTCGCCCCGAGGTTGCGGCATCACTTCTGCAGGCGCTCGCCCGCCGGCTTCGACGCACCAATGAAGCGATGGCTGACCTCGTCTTTAGTGACGTCCCCGGTCGAGTCGCCAAAGCACTCATGGAACTTGGTGAGAAGTTTGGAACGATGGTCTCCGGTGGCCTTCTTGTTACCCACGACATGACCCAAGAAGAAATCGCACAACTTGTTGGTGCATCACGTGAAACGGTGAACAAAGCACTCGCAGATTTTGCCCAACGCGGATGGATCTCTTTAGAGTCGCGGCAAGTTTTGATTCTTGACGTTGAAAGACTAGGTAACCGCGCTCGTTAATCCACGTCTGTGTTCTGCAAGTAATGAAGTTGGGCTGCAACCGTTACCTCTGCAGCAATTCGAACATTTGGATCAACACTTGCATAGACCAAATCAGTAATTGATTCAACGGTTGTATTGCCCTCTTTTATTGCTGCTCGAATTTGTTCGAGTCGTTCAAGTCGATGCTTTTCATAGAAATCAATGAGTGCGACGGGTGATCCCGATGTGGGGCCATGCCCCGGAAGCAGCATGGTGATTCCCTGATCATTGCAGTGATCGCGAAGCAGTCGCAACGAATCGAAGTATTCGCTCAAAACACCATCAGGGTGAGCGACCAGTGTGGTGCCACGACCCAAAATTGTGTCACCGCTGAGAAGGTAACGGCCCGAAGGTGAGATAGCCGTGATGCAGACGCTATCGGAACTATGCCCAGGCGTGCGATGCATTAGTAATTCAACCGAACCTAAATCGAGACCGGAAATCTCCCTGCTCGAGATGACAGGCGCCCCAACGAGTTCTGACAGATCTGGTGCACCTTCGGAGTGATCAATATGCGCATGGGTTAACAGAATGGCTGCAATTGGACCCTGTGCTAATTGGGAAACCCGTTGTAAATGCTCAGGATTCGCCGGGCCGGGGTCGACAACTACCTGTCGACCGCCCATTTCACCGATGAGATACGTATTTGTTCCTTCAAGTGTCCACGGTGAAGGATTAGGCGCCAACACGCATTGAACGTCAGCCGCGATCACTCCTCCGGTCCATGGTTGCACTACTTCCTGCTCACTCATGTCGGCCTGTAGTTTCCTGCTTCGCCATCCCGACATTCGTTTGCATGAGTTCCCCCGTATAACCGTTCACCAAATCCCAACGAATTTCTCCTGTTGGATCGATTGTAGGTCTGGGAAGCCTAGGTGCAATATCGCGCGCACGTGCAAAGTCGGTGAGCTCTTCGAGATTTTTACATCTGTCTAACTCAGCAAGGGCGATCTGCGTTGGACGCAGCATGGGGAGTGATCCATCGAGTGATCTTGCATGAGCTTGCGCGGGTGTCAACCACAAGATGTTGTGGGCTTCAGTTGTTACCAATGCACCTTCCACGTCCTCTTCCACAATAGACAGATAAAAACGCACGTCGTATCGCAGTGGTTCAACCTCTGGAGTGATCCAGTGGTCAAGGGCAACCAAAGAAGCAAGTTTCAATCCCACTTCTTCATGTACCTCACGGATTGCACAAGCTATAAATGGGTCAGGAAACTCATGATCCTTCTGGTCAACTTTCCCTCCCGGGAAAACTGCCATGTTTGGCGCAAATGCCATGGTGGAACTGCGCTGCATGAGTAAAACCTCAAAACCTGAATTCGCCGGTCGTGCGATGACTACGGTCGATGCCGGTTCCGCGACGGGTACTTCCCAACGCCCGTCGCCGGCAGCGACGGATCGCACACGCTCATTAAGTGAAATTAGTTCCACGTCTTATTTGAATTCAACAATCATGTCGACCTCAACAGGTGCTCCAAGAGGCAGTGCTGCAACACCCACTGCTGAACGGGAGTGAGCCCCACCAAAAGCAATACCGAGCAATTTACTTGCCCCATTGATCACGGCAGGTTGGGAAGTGAATTCCGGTGTAGAGGCGACAAATCCGGTGACTCGAACAACCTGGACGACGCGATCCAAGTCCCCGATAACGCTCTTAATCGCGGCAATGGCGTTCAATGCACAAATCTGAGCCAGGGATGCACCCTGATCCACGTCAATCTCTGCGCCCAGTCGACCCGTCGCCTGCAGCTCACCGGAGACCATGGGTAATTGGCCGGACGTGTAAACGTAGGAGCCACTAATCACGGCGGGGACATAGGCGGCCAGTGGTGCCACTACCTCTGGGACGCTCAAACCCAATTCAGCCAGACGATTCTCAACCGCAGACATACATATCCCCTTAACCCTTTGGCCGCTTGAGGTAAGCAACCATGTTGTCGGGATTGGGACCTGGCACTACCTGAACCAGTTCCCAGCCGTCATCTCCCCACGTATCAAGGATTTGCTTAGTCGCATGAATCAACAGCGGCACGGTCACGTATTCCCATTTGGTCATGAGATGAGCGTAACGTGGGAGAGGTAGGTACAGTGAACATGTGCAAAATTGGCCCAATGCGACCCTTCATGTTGTCACCGGAAAGGGCGGGACAGGTAAGACGACCATTGCCGCGGCGCTCGCGATCGCCCTTGCCAAAAACGGTCACCGGACCATCCTCATGGAAGTTGAAGGCCGCCAGGGAATTGCTCAACTTTTTGACACTCCCCCACTGCCCTATGAAGAACGCAAGATCGCGGTAGCACCCGGCGGCGGCGAGGTGTGGGCCCTCGCGGTTGACACCGAGGACGCGCTTCTGGACTACCTCGAGATGTTTTATAAATTACGTCGGGCCGGCTCAGCACTGAGCAAGATGGGTGCCGTGGACTTTGCAACCACGATCGCACCGGGGCTGCGTGACGTTTTGCTCACCGGGAAAGCATGTGAAGTAGTTAAGCGCAAGGAAAAAAAGCAAGACAATGCATACGACTACGTAATTCTTGATGCCCCCCCAACCGGACGCATCACTCGTTTTTTAAATGTAAATGGCGAGGTTTCTGGTCTTGCCAAAGTTGGTCCCATCAAGTCGCACGCGGACTCGGTCATGAGCGTGATCGCCTCCGAACAGACAGCGATTCACTTGGTAACACTCCTTGAAGAGATGCCCGTGCAGGAAACCTTGGACGGCGTGGCCGAACTCGAGGCTAGTGGGCTTCCTGTTGGTGCAATTTTTGTCAATATGACCAGACCGCCTCAACTTGATGCGGCGCAACGTGTAATGGCAATTGCAGGTCAGCTCCCCAGGTCGGAAATCGAAAGTGAAATTTCACAATCAGGCCTTACCGCTTCGAATAGGCTCATTGATGCATTGTTGATGGAAGCAAGTGACCATGCCGAGCGGGTAAATTTGGAAATATCCGAGCTTGAGCGTTTGGAAGAGCGCGGACTGCCCATCTTCGCTTTGCCATTGTTGCCGGGCGGGATTGACTTGGGCGGACTCTATGAACTTTCCGCGATCATGTCCGCCTCAGGAATTGGTGGTGAGTAGTAACGTGATACTGGACATTGATGCAATTCTCACCAACCCCGAAAAGCATATCATCGTGTGCACCGGTTCAGGTGGAGTGGGAAAAACAACAACAGCAGCGGCGCTGGGACTTCGAGCGGCCGAACTTGGTCGCAATGTTTGTGTTCTCACAATCGATCCCGCCCGCAGACTGGCGCAGGCCATGGGACTCACCGAACTTGATAACACTCCCCGCTCCGTTCCCGGGATCTCCAACGGATCATTGAGCGCAATGATGCTCGACATGAAGCGCACATTTGACGAGGTTGTTGAATCTCACAGCGACCCTGAGCGGGCTGAACAGATTCTCAGTAATCCGTTTTACCAGGCACTTTCGTCTTCATTCGCTGGCACTCAGGAATACATGGCAATGGAAAAACTCGGGCAGTTGCGAGCCCAATCCCAGTGGGATTTGATCATCGTTGATACACCACCGAGTCGAAATGCACTCGACTTTCTCGATGCCCCAGCCCGACTTGGATCATTTCTTGACGGCCGTTTGATTCGGATCATTACCGCGCCCGCGCGAGGCGCGGGGCGTGGAATTGGGCGGATCGCAGCTCTGAGTTTTGGAATCTTCACCAATGTCCTGAGCAAACTCCTCGGTGCGCAAGTACTTGCTGATGTAGGAAACTTTGTCGCTGATATCGATACAACTTTTGGCGGCTTCCGCGAAAGAGCTGATGCAACCTACGCACTTCTCAAAGACTCCGGTACCGAGTTCATTGTGGTTGCTGCTCCCGAGCGTGACGCCTTGCGTGAGGCTGCATATTTTGTCGAGCGACTCAATCAAGATTCAATGCCTCTGGGCGGATTGATACTGAATCGAGTTCAAGAAGTTCCTGAAACAGGTCTCACCCAAGATCAAGTATTAGCGGCCGCCCAAAAGTTAACCGCGGAAGGTCGAGGACTCTTGAGCGCAGCACTCCTTGAGCTTCACGCGCAGCGAATGGAGATTAAAGAACGACAAAAACATCTTGCGATGCGTTTCACCGCTGCCCATCCAGATGTTGCCGTGCAACCGATTCCAGCGATGGCTCAGGACGTACATGATTTAGACGGGCTGCGTGAAATTGGCGCAGCTTTGGCTAACCAGGGAATTACCTGGTAGCAAGTTAGTTTGGCTGGCAATTACGAAGCGCGGTCGGTTGCGCTCAGGAATGACTGTCGCTCATATTCGTTTTGAGCGCTCATGAGAAGTGTCTTCCAGGAACTCACATTGGGTCGACGACGAAGCAGTGCCCGACGTTCCCGTTCAGTCATGCCACCCCACACCCCAAATTCAACCCGGTTATCAAGAGCATCGGAGAGACACTCGGTGCGGACTTCACAGCCCAAACAAATGGCCTTTACACGGTTCTGAGCGGCCCCTTGAACAAAAAGTGTGTCCGGGTCGGTGTTGCGACAAGCGGCATTGATGGCCCATTCGGTCGCAATTGCCATAATCGCAAACTCCTCATTTAGTTGCCCCACCGCAGAGCACCGGGGCAGATTGGCCGGTCATCGCTTTACCCGTTGAACTATGCTCCGCTGAAACCCCATAGTCAATAGTTTTTTGTTTTGGGAAAGTTTGCACAAAGTCCCCCGGGAATTCACCTTGGAAACTGCTGCCCTGTTCCCAAAATGCGGGATGGCTTTGGAATTCTGGAACGAGGGACCTACCCTTGGCGTCTGATGAATATGCCCCCGGAACGACGCACCACAGGGACGCTTGCGGCCTCGATAGGGGCAATTGTGGGGATTTCAGTCCTTGCCGGCCTGTTGGTGGGGCTCATGCTCATCCCGTTCGCCGGCAGCCTCGGTGTGCTCACCCGCGACGTGGTCCGGGACTTCGAGTCCCTCCCCGATGAACTGAACACCCCGCCCCTACCTGAACGCAGTGTCATTCTTGCTTCCGACGGCTCAGTTTTGGCCACCATTTACTACCAGAATCGAATTGAAGTCCCCCTGGAAAGCATTGCCCCCATCATGCGCCAAGCAATGGTCGCGGTGGAAGACGCCCGATTCCTCGACCACAACGGCGTGGACTTCCGTGGGATCGTCCGGGCGGCAGCATCTAATGCCAGCTCCGGTGAGATCTCGGAAGGTGCCTCCACCTTGACCATGCAGTATGTCAAGAATGTTCTGGTGAATCAGGCGACCAGCGCCGAGGAGCTTGACGCTGCGCGCGGTGATAGTTCTGCCCGCAAAATCAAAGAGGTTCGGCTGGCACTGGCCCTGGAGAAACGATTTACCAAAGGTGAAATCCTCTCCCGCTATCTCAACATTGCCTACTTCGGATCCGGTGCCTATGGAATCGAAGCAGCTTCACGACGCTACTTTTCACAGCCAGCAGCCGACCTCACCCTCGCGCAAGCCGCCACCCTCGCTGGAATTGTTCAGCGGCCGACTACCTACGATCCAATTCGCAATCCGGAGCTATCTGCAGAGCGCCGCGATGTTGTCCTAGATCGTATGGCTGCCCTGGGCTACATTTCGCAAGACGATGCCGAACGTGCCCAGAAAATTCAAATGCAAGAACTCCTCAACCCTACCCAGGTCTCTAATGGCTGTACATCAAGTTATGCACCGTTCTTCTGCGATTACGTTCTGCAATCAATTCGTCAAAACAGTGTTTTCGGCGATACTCCCGAGGCGCGGGAAGCCTTCCTTCGCCGAGGTGGCTACACCATCACAACCACACTTGACCCCACGGTACAAAAAGCAGTAACCCAGATCGTTAACACAACGATTCCCATTGATGACCCGAGTGGCAAAGCCGCAGCCATCTCAATGATCCAGCCGGGCACCGGGCAAATAATTGCCATGACCCAAAACCGCGACTGGGGAACAGCTGGGCGGGGAAATACCACTTACAACTACAACGCACCGCAAAGCATGGGTGGCACTATTGGAATGCAGGCCGGGTCGACATTCAAGATTTTCACTCTTGCCGCAGCACTCGAGGCGGGTATCTCACCGAATGAATACATCGATGCACCAAGTCCCAACACATTTGTCAACTTTAGAAACTGTGAAACGGGAGCAATCTACGAACCGGTAACAGTAAACAATTCAACAACCTCCGGCACTCTCAATATGCCGCAGGCAACGGCATATTCAACAAACACTTACTTCATGGCAATTGAGGAACGCACCGGGATCTGTCGGCCAGCCGACATCGCCGAATCACTCGGCGTAACTCTCGGAAACGGAGATCCCCTCCTCCGCGTTCCTTCTTTCACGCTAGGAACCATGGAGATTGCACCCCTTTCCCTGGCCAATGCCTATGCAACTTTTGCAGCCCACGGCCGCTATTGCGAACCAATTCCCATCCTTGAAATTCGGGATCGTGACGGAGCGAAACTCCCCATTCCCAATGGTGACTGCCGCCAAGTACTGGAACGCGAAGTTGCTGACGGTGTCACCGTGATGCTCAACGGTGTTGTAGACGGATTCATCCCTGGACGAACAGGTGCCGCAATGAATTTGGGCGACCGACCTGTAGCCGGAAAGACAGGAACGACAAATGAATCGGCCGCGGTCTGGTTCGCCGGTTTCACACCTCAAGTTGCTTCAGCGGTATGGGTTGGCGATCCACGCGGAGGTTACGCGTTCCCACTCAAAGACATCACCATTAATGGGAAGTACTACCAGCAGGTTTACGGTGGGACACTCCCCGGTCCTATTTGGCGAGAGTCCATGTTGGCCGCATCTGCCAAACTCCCAATTGTCAATTTTGATTTGCGCACCCAATTCACGGTTGCGCCTTACGGAACGCTTTCGCCGGAACAACTCTCCCAAGAGATTTTCATTCCTGAAGGTGAAACAACTTTTGACAATACCGATCCGGACTCACTTCAAAGACCGGTTGAACCACCAACGGTTGCCGATGAAGTCTTTGAGAACCCAGCTCCCTAACTGTTGAGGGCTTTCTTCACCAAATTCGCAACGACTCCGCCGTCGGCACGCCCTTTCACCTGCGGCTGGACAATTTTCATGACCGCGCCAATCGCGGCCCCACCGGTAACTCCACTTCCAGCGACTTGGTCTACTGCGGCTGCAACGATTGCTTCAACCTCTGCCTCACTTAATTGATCTGGCAGGTACATGGAGATAACTTCGAGCTCTGCATTCTCGCGCGCCGCCAACTCTGGGCGATTCGCATCCGTGTAAGCCGCAACACTCTCGCGCCGCTTCTTTCCTTCGCGCGCAAGTACCGTGAGCACTTCTTCATCTGTGAGGACCTTTGACTCTTTCCCAGAGACTTCTTCATTAGTGATTGCCGTAAGCACCATCCGTAAGGTCGCCGACTTGAGTTCATCACGCGCCTTAATTGAGGTGGTCAGATCAGCTTTTAGTTGAGCCTTTAGGTCAGTAGACATGTAGGCATTGTTCCACTGCGTTGTGCCGGGTGGGAATATGGTCACATGGTTTCAACAATCAAGGCGCTGGGAGTGACCGCCGCCGCCGGCATAGGGGCGTTGACCTACGCGCACCTTGAAACAAAGAGATTCAACCTTCGCCGAATTCATGTCCCCATACTTTCACCGGGCCAAGCGCCGATTCGTCTTCTTCATATTTCTGATTTACACATGATTCCTGGACAAAAATTGAAATCCCAGTGGGTGCATTCATTAGCATCACTTGCCCCCGATGCTGTTGTTGCAACCGGCGATTTCCTCTCACATGAAAATGGTGTTCCCAGCGCGCTAGAAGCACTCGATCCACTCATGGACCTTCCCGGCGCTTTCGTTTTGGGCAGCAACGACTACTACGCGCCAAAACCAATTAACCCGATTAAATACTTTTCGGGGCCGAGCCAACTCACGCCGACACGACAAATGCTGGATTGGGAACCCCTCGCCAGCGGCATGACGGGTCGCGGATGGCTCGACTTGACCAACACTCAAGTTGATTGGAAAGTAGATGGACGACTCATCAGCGTTAAAGGGGTCGACGACCCACACATTGATCGGGATGACTACCAATCAATCGCGAACAATTTCAATGCAGAGGCCGATCTCACTCTCGGAGTTGTCCATGCGCCCTACCTTCGAGTACTTGACGCAATGGCAGCAGATAGCACTCAATTAATTCTGGCCGGTCATACTCATGGTGGACAACTTCGAGTTCCGGGCTACGGAGCCCTTGTTACCAATTGCGATCTTGATACCAAACGCGCACGCGGACTGTCCAGTCATCACAACTCTGCGCTACATGTTTCGGCCGGGCTGGGATGTTCGCGTTATGCACCCTTTAGATTTGCGTGTCCGCCGGAAGCGACTCTGATCACGCTCACTTCACGAACATAGGTTCTTCACGGGCTACACCGTGAGCTTGGTTACCTTGTGCGGTTTGCTCTCACGCGTGTACGTGACCCACTCACCCGCCTTGACACCATTTATAAAGCTCCCCGAACGCATCAGGCTTCCATCAGTTCGATACCACTTCCAAGCGCCATGGAGTTCACCCTTTTTCACGGTACCTTCAGCCTTCAGCCGTCCGGTCGCATAAAACTCTTTAAACTCACCACTCTTCTTGGGGAAGCTTTCATTGATCTCCACGATTCGATACCGAATGATTTTCTTGAGCAACGGTGCCGGAAATGGTTCATCTTTCGCAAACTTCAAGGCACCTTTTGTTGCCCGGTACTTTTCGACCTCCGGCCCGAATCCTTCAAATGGCGCGCCCACTCCGGGGAAGATCGTGTTGTGATTTTTAAACCCCGCATAACTCAGCACCAACACACCAGAGATTCGGATACTGGGCATTCCCCATGCAATTACTTCCTCCCCCGAAGGTAGCGCGTCAACAATGGCAGAGCGGACTGTTTGAAGCGCCGAACGTTGCGGGGTATCAAAACTCTTGAGATACCTGGTGATATCTGCGGTGCTCATGTTTGCCCCCTCTTGTAATTGGCCACTTCCCTGTAAACAGATTGTCTTCGGGTCACCGAATTATTCCCGAACTTTCCTCTCGCTAGACTTGGGGGCGAATTATCGAGCCTCGAGTCTCGTAATTCTCGTGCAGATGATTCTTGCGGGGTGTGGCGCAGCTTGGTAGCGCGCTTCGTTCGGGACGAAGAGGCCGTGGGTTCGAATCCCGCCACCCCGACAAAATCTTTCAAGTGGCGTTGCCTAAAGTTTCAGGGTGATTGATCGACGGCCGACCCGCAGCGACTTCGGTCCAACGACTCAGGAATACGTCAAGTCCATGGGATGGCGGTCCGTTAACTTTCACACCCACATTTCCTTGGTGAACAAATATGTTTATGTTGAAGTCCCCAAAGCTGGTTGTGGAACGATGAAAGCAACCCTTGGCGCCCTGGAGGGTGCCCGACTCAATGAAACCCACGCCCAACGTTTTTTGGACAAGCCCCACAACGGGATGAAATCCGGTGCACATGTTCGCCCCTATCAACTTCCCAGCGACCTGTTGGAAGAAGTGTTTACCGGCAAGGACTACAAGCGGTTCACGGTTGTTCGCGATCCCGGAACGCGAGCGTTGAGCGGTTACCTTGAAAAAATCTTGCAGGGTCTTCGACAAAGTGAAGGAATCACTGAAGCGCTGGGGAACAAGGCAGCTGACGCCGTGACATTTGAAGAGTTCCTCGGGGTGATTGCCGACCAAACTTCCCGCGAACAGGATCCACATTGGCGCAGGCAGAGCGATCACATCGGATTTGGTATCGTGAATTTCGATTCGATAATTCACCTCGAAGTCCTCGACGATTCGTGGGATCAGGTCGCTCAATTAACGAGTACGCCAGATCTTGACGGACAGTTCTACTGCAAGAAATCAACTCATGCAGGAACGCGGACCGACGAATACTTCACGCCAAAAGCAATCGAGTTGATTTCACATATATATTCGGCGGATTACCTGAACCTTAATTACACGTTAAACAAGTAGTTCGGCAATTTGAACTGCGTTAAGCGCTGCACCCTTGCGGAGATTGTCGCTGCTCACAAAAAACACAAGCCCCGTTTTTCCCGGTACGCTCTGGTCTTGCCGGATCCGACCAACGAACGTTGGGTCAGCTCCTGCCGCTTGCAATGGCGTGGGAACGTTGGTGAGCACGACACCCGGAGCGCCGCTAAGCACCGAAATGGCTTGTTCAGGAGTGATCTCACGTGAAAATTCGGCATTAATGCTCAGCGAATGACCGGTGAAAACCGGAACACGAACACAGGTGCCCGAAACGAGAAGGTCAGGCAGACCCAGAATTTTTCGACTTTCATTACGTAACTTCTGCTCCTCGTCAGTTTCTTCACTGCCGTCAGCAACAATTGATCCAGCAAGTGGAATTACGTCAAAAGCAATCGTCCGAACGTATTTTTCAGGTTCAGGGAAGTTGACGGCGCCTCCGTCGTGGGTGAGTCCAGTAATATCTTGAGTCATTACTGCCTCAACCTGGGTTTTCAATTCTTGAACACCCGCCAATCCACTCCCCGAGACAGCCTGGAAGGTGGACACAACTAAGCGCCGCAAACCAGCAAGTTCATTGAGAACCTTGAGCGCCGGCATGGCTGCCATGGTGGTGCAATTCGGATTAGCAATAATGCCTTTCACCGCATTATTAACTTCCTGCGGATTCACTTCACTGACCACGAGCGGCACATCAGGATCCATCCGCCAAGCTGAGGAATTATCAATCACGATCGCACCGGCTGCCGCGAACTTAGGTGCTAATTCCTTCGAGGTAGCCCCACCGGCGGAAAAGATGGCGATATCAATTCCTGACACATCGGCCGTTGCGGTGTCTTCAACCACATACTCCTTGCCCTTCCACATGATGGTCTTTCCAGCAGAGCGTGCCGAGGACATGACTCGCAATTGCTCAACCGGGAAATTCCGTTCGTCGAGCAGACGCAGTACCACTGCGCCAACCTGACCGGTTGCGCCAACAACTGCAACGTTTTTACCAACCATTGTTCTAGCGACCCGTTCCCGCGTAGACGACTGCCTCACCATCGGAATCTAGTCCGAAGGCAGTGTGCAATGCCTCAACTGCAGTATTGGCCAATTCCGCGCGAGTGACAATTGAGATGCGAATCTCAGAGGTTGAAATCATTTCAACATTGACTCCCGCATTTGCTAATGCAGTGAAAAAGTCTGCAGAAACACCCGGGTGTGACCGCATGCCGGCGCCAACCAGAGAGACTTTTGCGATCTCTTTGTCGACATTGAGTGACTCAAAGTCAATTGTGTCTCGGGCTCCATTTAAAGCCTCCATCGCAAAATTCACTGAATCTGCGGGACAGGTGAAGGTGACATCGGTTCGTCCGGTTGCCGTTGAGGACACGTTCTGAACAATCATGTCAAGGTTTACTTTTGCATCAGCTAATGCTCGGAAAATAGCCGCGGCCTCACCCGGTTTGTCAGGCACGCCGACAACGGTGATTTTTGCATCTTTAATGTCAGCGGCTACACCAGAAATAATTGGTTGCTCCACGAGCTTTCCTTCCTTGACTGCTTCGGCAACACCTTGGGCTGAAAGCACCCATGTGCCTTCTTGTTGTGAAAATGATGAACGGACATGTATTGGTACATTGAATCTCCGGGCATATTCAACACATCGCAGGTGTAAGACCTTCGCGCCAACCGCGGCAAGCTCCAGCATTTCTTCGTAGGTGATGAAAGCAATCTTTGATGCTTTCTTCACAATTCGCGGATCAGTTGTGAAGACTCCGTCAACGTCTGTGTAAATCTCACAAACATCCGCTTTGAGGGCTGCGGCCAAGGCAACCGCGGTTGTGTCAGAGCCCCCGCGGCCAAGAGTCGTAATGTCTTTCGTGTCTTGTGCGACCCCTTGGAAGCCAGCCACAATCGGTATGGCGCCATTCTCCAAAGCCTCGGTGATGCGTCCCGGTGTTACATCGATTATTCGTGCGGCACCGTGCTCAGAGTCGGTAATTAACCCGGCCTGGGACCCGGTGTACGAACGCGAAACGGCTCCCAAATCAGAAATGGCCATTGCCAGAAGTGCCATCGAGATTCGCTCTCCGGCAGTGAGCAGCATGTCCAACTCACGTGCAGGTGGCAAGGGAGACACCTGTTGGGCCAGTTCCAACAGTTCATCGGTTGAATCACCCATTGCCGAGACCACCACGACTACTTCATGGCCGGCTTTCTTCGTGTCAACTATTCGACGGGCAACGCGCTTAACGCTCGCGGCGTCGGCGAGACTCGAACCACCGTACTTTTGAACGATTAGGGACACGAAGAGAAGTTTAGTCGCAACGGGTATCGTGGGTAATAAGAGCCAATCAGGAGTGGGGAGCGCATGGCCAGCACATATGCAATCTCGGCGCATAAAGTCACCAAGACATATGGGAATTTCACTGCACTAGCCGGAGTCTCATTACAGGTGGCTACCGGTGAATGCCTTGCCCTACTTGGACCAAATGGAGCCGGAAAAACCACGCTAACCGAAATTCTCGAAGGCTACCGACAGCGCGATGGCGGTGAGGCGGAGGTTCTCGGGGTTGACCCCGGGAAACCAACCGGCGCGTGGAGGGCAAAACTTGGGATTGTTTTACAAAATGCAAGCGACATGGCGGATCTCACCGTGCAAGAAACAGTCACACAATTCGCCCGTTATTACCCCAATCCAGCCGATCCCGAACTCGTGATTGCCGCAGTCGGTTTGACCGAGAAATCACGTTCACGCAATGGAAAACTTAGCGGTGGACAACGACGTAGACTCGATGTTGCTCTGGGAATAATCGGCAACCCTGATGTGCTTTTTCTCGACGAACCGACGACGGGTTTCGACCCCGAAGCTCGCCGTGAGTTCTGGGTACTGATCGACCGACTTAAATCAGAGGGCACCACCATTCTGCTCACAACCCACTATTTAGACGAAGCCCAATACCTTGCAGATCGAGTCGCGGTGATCGCGCGCGGTCAGATAGTTGCACAAGGAACACCGGAATCAATTGGTCATCGAAGTGACGCGATCGTGAGTTGGACACAAGACGGGCGGGAAATGAGTGTCCCCACCAATGAACCTACGGCATTCATTGCGCAGCTCGGGCTAAAGTTTGAAGCGGAAATTCCTAACCTCTCGGTGCGCCGTTCCAGTTTGGAAGATGCGTATCTTGAGTTGATCGCACAGGACCGGGACCTGCAGACTGGTGATCAACCGTGAAGCTAACTCACATTCGCACGTTGTCTTTAGGCATTGGCAGAGTTGGGATTGAACTCAAGCAATTTTTTAGAGACCGTGAGTCAGCAGTCTTTAATTTCCTTCTGCCCATGATTCTGCTCGTAATTTTTGGTTCAGTATTTAGTGGACAGGATCTCGGTAATTCCGGCATTACATTTTCACAGTACTTTGTGGCGGGCATGATTGCCTCCGGGATTCTTTATACATCCTTTCAAAATCTTGCTATTGCCATTCCGATGGAGCGCGATGACGGAACCCTCAAGCGCCTTCGGGGAACACCATTGCCGCCCGCCGCATTCTTTATCGGGAAAATCGGCATGGTTTTCGTGGCCTATATCGCTCAGGTCACCATATTGATTGCTGTTGGCGTTCTCCTTTTTGGGATCGATCTTCCTACGACACCCCTGGCAATTTTTACCTTTATTTGGGTCAGCGTTCTA
>JBIIOS010000012.1:0-23785 GCA_044336805.1 Candidatus Nanopelagicales bacterium | reverse complement strand
GTCAAAACAATATCGGGGCGTTCGGGGTCATGTTCGATCTTTGCGCGTAGCCGCTGAACGTGAACATTGACGAGTCGGGTGTCGGCAGAGTGCCGGTACCCCCACACCTCTTCGAGCAAAGCTTCACGCGTGAAGACTTGACCCGGTTTACGTGCGAGGCAAAGCAGCAGGTCAAATTCAAGTGGTGTCAGTGAAAGGCTCTCCTCGCCACGTCGCACTGAGTGCCCCGTGACATCAATCTTCAGATCGCCGATCTGCAATCCTGCTACGGCTGGCTCTTCATTTCTTCGGATCCTGGCCCGAATACGGGCAACAAGTTCCTTTGGCTTGAAAGGTTTAACGATGTAGTCATCAGCGCCGGCTTCTAAACCCACCACGACGTCAACCGTGTCACTTTTTGCCGTCAACATGACGATGGGGGTTCCCGACTCCGCGCGAATGAGTCGACAAACATCAACGCCATCTTTGCCGGGGAGCATTAAATCGAGAAGAACGATGTCAGGTCGACTGTCCCGGAAAACTCGCAATGCTTCAGATCCATTTGAGCAAAAGACTGGGTCAAAGCCTTCTCCACGTAACACAATCCCGAGCATCTCCGATAGGGCGATATCGTCGTCGACAACGAGTACCTTGCCACGTGCCCCAGCGTCAGTGCGCGAACCTGCACCCATATTGCTCATCCCCCTATGGTGTCACCCTCGCACCCCGCCCACAAGGCTGGACCTGCCAGAAATGCAAATGCGGGGTAAATACCCCCGCAGGAGTACCCACCCCGCACCAAGTTTCGAGATGCAGGTATTGCTGGTTTTTCTAGTAGCGGTAAGTCTCTGGCTTGTAAGGGCCAGCCACGTCAAGTCCGAGGTACTCGGCCTGTGGCTTAGTCAGCTCGGTGAGGTGCACACCCAGTGCGTCAAGGTGCAAGCGAGCAACCATTTCGTCAAGGTGCTTGGGGAGAACATGAACACCGAGAGCGTACTCATCACGCTTGGTAAACAACTCGATCTGAGCCAGTACCTGGTTGGTGAATGAGTTGCTCATAACGAAGGATGGGTGACCCGTTGCATTTCCAAGGTTAAGCAAGCGCCCTTCGGAAAGCATGATGATCGAGTGACCATCAGGGAACGTCCATTCGTCAACCTGTGGCTTGATCGTCTTGCGCTTGATTCCGGGGAACTTAGCCAGACCCACAATGTCGATTTCATTGTCGAAGTGACCAATGTTGCCGACAATTGCCTGGTGCTTCATCTGTGACATGTGCTCGGCCGTGATGACGTCGTAGCAACCCGTTGCCGTGATAAAGATGTCAGCCTTGTCAATGACGTCTTCGATCGTTGCGACTTGGTAACCGTCCATGGCAGCTTGCATGGCGCAAATGGGATCAACTTCAGTGACAATAACGCGGGCGCCCTGTCCACGAAGTGAATCTGCTGAGCCTTTGCCAACGTCTCCGTATCCTGCGATGACCGCAACCTTGCCACCGATGAGAACATCGGTTGCCCGATTGATTCCGTCAACCAGAGAGTGACGACAGCCGTACTTATTGTCGAACTTGCTCTTGGTGACCGAGTCATTGACGTTGATTGCAGGGAACAGCAATGAACCTTCACGGAACATCTCATAGAGGCGGTGAACACCCGTTGTGGTTTCTTCGGTGACGCCGATGATTCCGGCACCGACATTTGTCCAGCGCTGTGGATCTTCGGTGAGGGTCCGAGCCAGTGTTTCTAGCACAACCGTGTATTCCTCGGATGTGTTCTCATCAGGCTTGGGAACGACTCCTGCAGCTTCGAATTCTGTTCCCTTATGCACGAGCAGAGTTGCATCTCCACCGTCGTCAAGGATCATGTTTGGTCCCTTGCCGTCTGGCCACATCAGGATCTGCTCGGTGCACCACCAGTACTCGGGGAGGGACTCGCCCTTCCACGCATAGACAGGAACACCCGATGGACTGTCAACGGTGCCATTGGGGCCGACAACAACCGCTGCGGCTGAATGATCTTGGGTGGAGAAGATATTGCACGATGCCCAACGGACATCGGCGCCCAATTCAACCAGCGTCTCGATCAGCACGGCGGTCTGAACGGTCATGTGCAGTGAGCCGGTGATCCGCGCGCCCGTAAGTGGCTTAGTGGTGCCAAACTTTTCACGCATGGCCATCAAGCCTGGCATTTCGTGCTCGGCCAGACGGATTTCATCACGTCCAAATTCGGCAAGGTTAAGGTCGGCGACCTTAAAATCTGGTGTTCCGTCGGCCTTGAAAACACTTCCTTGACCGGTTGTGGCTTTTGCCATTGAAGCTCCTTTTTTAGTGCGGATATTGAACGCCTACTTTTCACGCCTGCTGATTGCTGCATGGTGAAAGCAAAGTGGATGCTCAAAAATGGGGTTTCCACAACAAATTCCAGGGCTCCGGCTGCGTGGCTCCCCTATTCTGCCAGATATCCACTTATTCGCACGTCGGCACACCCCAATCCTGCCTGAGAATTCCCTCTCGGCACCGTTCAGTCGTTGGGGTCCGCTACATCTAGGCCAGGCGCGGCACCGTCGGCACCGAGGCCACGGTCAAGGTCGGGTTCCAAGAAGATGTATTTTGCACTGGGAACGGCGCTGCGCAAGGACGCTTCAGCCTCATTGATCGCTCGCGCAATTTGGGCGCCGGTGTCAGATTCATGAATTGCAATCTTGGCAGCAACCAGCAGTTCATCGGGTCCAACATGCATAGTGCGCAGGTGAATTACTCGCTCGACACCGGAGGAGCCTTCGAGTGCCTTGCGAATAGCCACGACTTCCTCGGGTAGGGCGCTCTCACCGACGAGCATCGCTGTCATCTCTATGGCGAGGAAGATCGCGATAACAATCAGTAACGTGCCAATCCCCATTGCTCCCACAGCATCAAAGCGGCCGTCACCTGTAATCACCGCAGCACCCACTCCGAGAAGAGCTAGGACAAGCCCGGTGAGGGCACCAGCGTCCTCGAGCAGAATGACCGGTAGTTCAGGTTGGCGAGCGTCCTTTACAAATCTGAAAAGTGAACGTTTTCCACGCGATTTATTTGCTTCACGGAATGCGGTGCGAAATGAGTAGCTCTCGAGCCCGATCGCGATCACCAAAACAAGTACAGCGATCCACCAATCATTTAGTGGTTCGGGGTGCTGCCACTTATGAATGCCCTCATAGAGTGAAAACAATCCGCCGATGAGAAAAAGAACTATTGCGACGATGAACCCGTACACGTAGCGCCGTCTGCCGTAACCAAATGGATGACTTTCATCGGCCTGTTTCTTCGAGCGCTTATTTCCGACTAACAACAAGATTTGGTTTCCCGAGTCAGCAACACTGTGAATCGCCTCGGAGAGCATTGAAGATGAACCAGTGAAAGCAAAAGCCACAAATTTACTTATCGCAATTCCGATATTTGCCATTAGCGCCGCGATGATGGCTTTGATGCCACCCTCGGTGCTCATAGTTTTGTTCGAATGATTGCGCAGCGCCCGGCCGCCGAGATCGTGGCAGTAGGTTCAACAGCGGTCATGACAGCAGCCTGTCCGGGAACGAGTGTGGTGTCACGGATCTGTGCGGTGCCCTCGAGACATAGAACTAAACGAAATTCACCGGCAGGTAGATCGATTTCGGCGGGAATCCTAGATTCACCACCAAAAACTTCGACACTAAATGGCGCATCAGCTACGGATGGAAGTGAAGCGTCACAATCAAGTGCGCGCAACGCCAACTCGGCATAAATTGGTTTGGGGGTGAGTCCAAGTCGCAGGACATTGTCGGAGGAAGTCATAACCTCAATGCCTGTTCCCGCAATGTAACTGTGGGGGATGCCTGCGGGAATGTAAACGCTCTCACCTGGCGCTAATGAGATCGGCTGCAGAAAAACTGCGAGCAGTGCACCTTGATCCCCGGGGTATTCCGCAGCAACAGTTGTGTAAGCAGCAACTTCGCTCGGTGTAAGCCCGGCCCCCTGAACAGCCTGGGGAATTGCATCAAGCATTTCACGCGAGAATGTGTTGGCAACAACGTATTCGAATAATTCGCGACGCGCACTGGCGGCTTTGGGAGAGTAACCCTGCGGGAGGTCAAGGGAAAGTGCCGCAAAGACCTGCAGGACCTGTTCTAGTGGTCGCCAACCGCAGAAGGCTGTAAATGACGTCAGTGCATAGAGAAATTCAGTTTTTTCATACGGGTCAGCGAATGCACCGGCAAACTGCTGTGTGTTGTTGAGTTCGTTGAAACCCTCGTGCGCCAGCGCACTATGCGGGTGCACCTGAATCGACAGCGGTTTGGCAGCCGCCAAGATTTTTACTAATACTGGAACATCGTCTCGATTCAGGACCTCCCCCAGTAACAGTTCTGAATTAACAATTTTTGATGCCCCGCTGGGGTGCACTCCAAACCATAGCTCTGCTTGAGGCTCAAGGACACGATTCCCGGCAAGGGGGCCCAGCCACGGCTCGAGACCCCCGGGGATGCCCCACTCATATGTTTTGAGCGCACCAGTAATCACCTGCATAAAATCACCTGCATTTTGCACGCACATTTCGCTCGTTCATGGCAGGAGCATGACCGGGATTCCGTCGCGCACCGGGAAATGAACGCCACATACGGTGCATACGAGTTCAGGGGTCTGCGAATCTGTACCGGGCATAAGTTCACCGTGAGCCGGACATGGACATGCAAGGACATTCCACAATTCCGGCGCAATTCCCCACGGAATTCCCGACGCAGTAGAGGATATTGGTTCCGTTGGTGCATTCATCAGTTCTAGGACCTCGTCTCGTAGTTGCTGCATTTGTGAAAGGTCACGCGCTTCAACATTAAGACGTAGCAGCGGCTCTGTATTACTCGCTCGTACGTTAAACCACCAAGAGTCCGCAGACACAGTCAGACCATCAAGTTCGTCGAGGTCGTACTGCAAATACTTGGACTTCATCGCGGAGATGACACGCGCTTGATTGTCAACACGCGTATTAATCTCACCACTTGCCTCATACCGATTAAATGGGATCATCAAACTTGAGAATGTTGTTCCTGGCGTCGTTTCACCCAACGCCGCAATGCAATGTAGGGCCGCAAGCATGCCTGAATCCGCCCGCCAAAAGTCGCGGAAATAAAAGTGCCCCGAGTGTTCACCACCGAACACGGCATTTGTCTCAGCCATGGTTGCTTTGATGAATGAGTGGCCTACGCGAGTTCGAATGGCGGTGCCACCATTTTCCTTGATCACCTCGGGAACAGTTCGAGAGGTGATCAGATTGTGAATCACATTGCTTCCCGGATGGCGGGCCAATTCGCGGGTTGCGATCAAAGCTGTGATCGCCGATGGAGTGATCGCATCTCCGTTTTCATCGATAACAAAACAGCGATCCGCATCGCCATCAAATGCGAGGCCGAGATCTGCTTTGTGCTCGATAACCGCCTTTTGAAGGTCCACCAGATTTGCCGGTTCAATGGGGTTGGCTTCGTGGTTGGGGAAACTTCCGTCAAGCTCGAAATACATCGGGATGATGGTGAGTGGCAGTTCCGTCAACCCAGCCCCTGTACCCAAAACCGCAGGCACCGTGAAACCGCCCATACCGTTGCCGGCGTCAACCACGACTGTGAGAGGTCGGCCATTTTCAACAGGAACAAGTTCACGCAGGTAGCCCGCGTATTCAGGGAGTACGTCGCGCTCTGAAGTCTCACCCAATGGGTGTATCGGGGAATCTGCAGCCCGCTTGGGATCAACAGAACCACTTGATATCAATTCCGAGATTTCACGCAAACCTGAATCTTGACCGACAGGTGCTGCGCCTGCGCGACACAACTTAATTCCGTTGTATTCCGCCGGATTGTGACTTGCCGTGAACATCGCGCCTGGCAGATTCAAACTACCCGATGCGAAATACAGTCCATCGGTGCTCGCTAAACCGATTTCAATAACATCGCAGCCGGCTTCGCGGACTCCCTGGGCAAATGAGGCCACCAATGACGGGCCAGAGGGGCGCATGTCATGACCGACAACAACAGCCCCGGCGCCTCCCTCTGATGTTCGGATACGCAGTACCTCAACAAATGCGGTCCCGACGGCGTGAGCTAGTTCCTCATCCAATTGGTCCGGGTAGGTGCCACGAATGTCATAGGCCTTAATAATCGCGCTGAGGTCACGCTCATGGAGTTCACTCACTGGCTAAACCTATCGCTTCGAGCGAAGCAGTCGGAAACTATTGCTCGGGTGTGACAAGAACACGCAAATGACCCCGCCGGGCAACTTCAACCGTGCTACCGGCAGTGGTGGCCGCGGCTTCACGTTCAAGGTAGCGGGGTTTGGCTGCCTCGCGAACCGCATCGGCCAAAGCTTCCAGGTCATCAGATGACGGCTTCAATGCGTCAGCGTCGGGTGTAATGCGAACTATTTCCCAGCCTCGAGGCGCCGTGAGCCGTTCACTGTGCATCAGGCACATGTCATAGCAATGTGGTTCAGCGTAAGTTGCTAACGGACCAAGAACAGCGGTCGAATCTGCATAGACATAGGTCAGCGTGGACACCGCAGAGCCATTACAGGATGGCTTTGAGCACCGGCGTTTACTCACCCAACGGACGTTAGTAGCAGATGCGGACTATCTCGTGGCGGCGCGCCGGACAGCGACGGCTTCATTCTGCGCCGCACTGGGAACTGAAACCTCAATACGCAATGGACTCCACGGATAACCAGTGATCAAATCACCAAACCGCGACTTCTCACGAATTCTGTGCGCCAGCAAAACGGGGCCTGAGCCTTCAACTGGAGTGACAATCGCGGTGTACCAATCAACACCGGTCGGTGGTTCCAACTTAATGTTGCGCAGTTTTCCCGCTGCAACCGTTATCCGGCGAGGTGCCGTTAGCTCTCCAACTGTTTTCCCACCACGAAACGGGAGGAACGCAATATCTACTGCAACGTCGCCTTCGGGAGCGCTGATAGCCAGTCGAACGTCGGTTGCCGCACGCACAGGAAGTCCGGAAACTGCCGATGGACCATTAATGGGTTGAGCTCCGGCGCTGAATGCGGTTTCATCTTGTACGCGACTGCCGCCAAAAAACTGGCGCATCCCGACAACAATTGGCTGATCCGAAGTCAACTCCAGTGTTGCCGGCAGAGAACCATCAGGGGTTTGCGGCAACGCTGTTGTCATGTCGCTTGTAAGGACCGCTCCGGCCGTAACGGTAAATGTGTTGCGTTCCGCTGGTTCAAATGTGCCATCGGGTGAAATAACACGCACGGTGACGTTCGCATCATTTTCACTTGTCGAGACTATCGACAGAACACGCGGACCAAGACCGTTGATCACACCGGGGACATAGACCTTATTCGCAGGTAACGCGGACTGCGGGATCCAGTCTGTTCCAATGGACTGCAAACCCGATCGTTGCTCGTCGTCGACTGATGCACCGATTCGACCGGTGCGCGCAAGAACATGAAAGGCCGTTGCGGCAACACCCGGTGCGAGTACGTCAAGTTGCACATCTATTCGATCAAGGGGTGGGACCACAAGTCCCCGGCCGGCTGGAGCATCGATAATTCCATCGGGTCCGTGAATAATCACGTCGACAATTGCTGCCGTATCGTCCGGGTTCACCAAAATCACGCTGGTTTTGCGACCGGCTATTGAACCGCCGCCCACGAACCAGAACTCGGATGCGGCGGGAGCGCACGCGGTACTCGCCATGCCGCGACCTTGTCCACTTGGATCCCGGCCCCACTGATCAGCGACAAGTCCCGGGGCAAGGGACCCCTCACCGTAAGCGCGAATTGCAGGTAAGCGATCACCGAATGCCTCAATTTGACCCTGCTCCCCCGGCGCGGTGATGCGTGAACTCGCCGATTCTTTCCCCGGTAAAGTTTCGATTCCCGCTGAACCAGTTCCGGCATCTTGCCCAGGTTGACCGGGAACGACCGCTGCGGTGACTCGCACCCCGAGGTCCCCACCGGTACCCGGCTCAGGACACAGCAGCACCGACGAACCAATTGGTTCAATGGTGACGGCACCTTCTGAGGCTTTCGGCAGTTCAACTTGAATCAACGCAGAAATTCCGATCACAAGTGCAGCAGCCGTCACAACCGCAACGGGTGCGAAGAAGCGCGAGTGAATTATTGACGAATCAACGTTAGCCACGAGCATCACCGCCTTCTCTCATGTGTGCTATCTCGGGCGAAACATCAAGATCCGGATCAATTTCAATTCGTGAGCGAGTAGGTAGCGCGATCACAATGAGTGAGAGCACGATGAAAAGTTGTACGAGCAGCCACAACTTGCGTGATGAGTCGTCAAATATGACGCGAACACTGGGGCTTCCGGTAGGGATCTCAAATGTCGCGGACCAGTCCAACAGACCCTCCGTTGTAACGGATTCCAAATCCCCCGCGTTCCAACGCGAATCCGCACTCGCCCCGACATACAGCACACGCGTGCCGGACCCCTCAGGCAACGTCTGCTCAATGTAGGGATCTGTACTCAGATTTGCCGGCGATGCAATTCCAATCGGCGACGTGGTGACTCCGTCACTGATACTCGCTCGCGAGGTGACACCGGAAACCCGCCAAAGCACTTCACCATCAGAGCTGGCAAGCCGGCGCAAACCAGGTTCAGAATCCAAAATGGGGATGATTTCTTTTGATGAACCAGGGGCCAACAGGACGTAACGCACCCCGTATCCGCCCAGTGCAACGATTTCTTCACCGCCGCGACCTGAAGCCATTGCAGCAACAAACGGGTCGATTGCACGCCACACTTCTGCCGCGGGTGGAGTATCAGCGTCACCCAAACGCAATCCATCACCGTTGATCAAGGTGTATTCAATGCTTCCCGCTGCCAACTGGGTAAGCATCAGTGTTCGTGGGGCTTGCGGACCAAATGCATCGGCTGCAACGAACGCGGGCACCGAAGAAGGTGATGTTCTCGCCAGTGCACTCGTATTTGCTGGGACAAGCCAGATCAAGGAGAGCAGTGGCGCGGCCAGCGCGGCCAGCACTGCTACCGCTGCAACCGGTTGGCCAATGCTGAAGCTCTGCCCGGCGAACCGTGTGCGTAATCCTTGCGCACCCAGCGCTGCCGCAGTAACAAGCATTAAGCCAATGAACAAAGTAGCCGGCCCGGGCCAGGTTCGGATTTGGGTAGTGGAGCCGACAGGCGTGAAAAGGAATACAACCTGTATGAAGGCAAAAATCAACGCTATCCACGCCGCAACAACGACCAGGATGACGACAGATCGGCGGTCTGTTCGCAGCAGGGCAAGCACGGCTGCGAGAACTACTCCGATCGTGATAACGATGGGTGAGCTACCAGGTCCGCCCGGATGCAGAAGGAAAACGTCAAGCATTGAAATATTGGGGTCGGTCAACTCTGCCGAGTTCATGCCAGGTTCAAAAAAGAACTTCACTGGATTGAGCACCAAAGAGAAACTCCAGGGAACGAGGGCGGCAAAAGATGCGCCGAAAGCAATTCCCGCCTTGATAACAGCTTCCCTTGTGCGACGAATAAAGACAATCGCCAAGATCGCACAAACCAGCAGGATCAGCCACAGCGACGGTGCGAAAGCCAGAAGTAATGCAAGGAGCAGGGCCGTCCCAGCGGCCCGTCGTTTTGTTGACCCGGGGGTGAACAGGCGAACACCTGATCGCAGAGCGAATGGCAATACAAATGCCGCGAAACTGGTGCCTAGTCGACCCTGTGCAAGTGCACCCGTCATGGCAGGTAACAGTGCGTAGGTAGCTGCGCCCCAGAAACGAATGGCCTTGCTCGGAATGAGGGTCCGGGACGCGAAGTATGCGGCCCAACCGGCCAGGGGAATAGCTAACAGCAGCATGAAGGTAACCGCCGCTGTTGCCTTGCCAAGCATCACCGTTGACAGTAGGGCGATCACTGCCAAGTAGGGCGGTGAATCACTTACCGAACCGGGCCCAACGTTGTGCCAGCCTTGTAGATAGAAACTCCACAAATCTGATGCGCCCCAAGGACTGGGTAGTAGCGCGCCGCCTTGAATAACACCCTCGCCCAGCCACAATGAACGAGATGTGATTACAGCAACAAGTGTCAACAAAACGACAATTACAACACTGGGTTTGCGCAGTACCCGTTTGATAAAACTTGTTGACGACTCCTCGAGGTAGGACGCGTCTTCATCAGTGGGACCGGAGTCAAGTGCACTCAACGTGTTGGTTGTCGATCCACTGGTTGTTGCAAGCCCCGCTGCCGCTTCTCCGAGTGAACGAATTTGCTCCCACGTACTGGGTCGTAGGTGTCGAACTACCGATGCAGGTTCAATCGATGTCGCTGCGACCGACGCACGGGATCTTCGCAACCGCGAGGGGTGCGCGAGCACCGAAAAGATGGCCCCAAATTCGGCCTTGGCATCGCTGACATCTTTACCCAACAGGTAGACGATCGAGCGGATCACGCTGCCCAGAAACAGGCGCAAAGCAAGGAGCGCTCCCCCGATGCCGCCGGATTGTGCCAGCAGTACGTAAATGGCGGCCTGCCGATCAGCGCGCAGTAGCCGAGAACTTGCATCCTTAGCCTCTTTACCTGAACTTTGCTGATCAAGTCGGCGCCCATGGGCCGAGGCCTCTCGGTGATGTAGACGCGCATTCGTGGCCACGACCACCCGCTCACCCATGCGGTGTGCCCGCCAGCACAGGTCTAAATCATCGCGGAATAGTGGTAGTTCTGGATCAAATCCGCCGAGGGCATCGAAAACATCGCGCCGGATGAGCATCCCCGCGGAACTGACCGCCAAAACGTCTCGATCACCATCATGCTGGCCCTGATCGTGTTCGCCTCGCTCAAGCCCGGTGACACGCCGCCCATCCGAGGTGATTCCGACACCGATTTCCAGAAGGAGCCGGCGGTCATGCCAACCGAGAATTTTGGGTCCGAGTACTGCGACACTGGGTTGACGGTCTGCCGCTACAAGGAGTTGCTCAAGCGCTGTTGAATCCGGTGCACTGTCGTCGTGCAATAACCAAATCCACTCAATCGTGTCATCAGGCCGGGAGTCTGCTGTGAAATCCGGACGCGGGACCAGAGCGAGCCCGGCATCAACGCACGATCCAAATCCTGGATTCACGTTGAGGGCGACCACCCGATCCTCGCCCAAACTGCGGGTCAGGATTTCACGTGATGAATCCGTTGAGTTGGCGTCAACTCCGACAATTACTTCAGGGGGGCGAGTAGTCCCTGCTAACTGCGTCAAAACCGCTGGCAGCCATGTTTCACCATTGTGTGAGACCAGTACCGTGGTAACGAAATGGGAGCGGGTGATGGAATCGGGGACCGGTGAATCCTCGTCGAATTCGAAACTGGTATCGGGATCGAACCACGGGGATTCCGAATCAATCGCCGATTCCGGCTCGAACTGCGATTCCGGCTCGAACTGCGATTCCGGCTCGAACTGCGATTCCGGCTCGAACTGCGATTCCGGCTCGAACACTGACTCGCTCACCAGCCCACCCTATGTCGCGCACCCGATCGAGCGGGCCACCCACCATGAGGGACTCGCGGTTGGCTTCCTAGGAGACGTTAAGTTTTTTCAGCCGACGACGCTCGCGCTCAGAGAGCCCACCCCAGATTCCAAAACGCTCGTCCTGTTCAAGTGCGTATTCCAAACAATCAACGCGCACCTCGCATGAAAGGCACACTTTCTTGGCCTCCCGGGTACTTCCGCCTTTTTCGGGGAAGAAGGCCTCCGGATCGGTTTGTGCGCATAAGGCCTGCTCCTGCCACGCGAGTTCCTCAACGTCGGATAGGGGTACTAGACCCAACACGACTCCTTGAGTTTGACGTGTGTCGACCACAGTTCTTCCTTCCTCGACCCAAAACTTATTTCCACCCATGGGGCATTTTCCGACTTACAACTGTTGGCTAAAACGTTACTACGCTGTATTACAGGGGTGTGATTCACAAACGTCAAGCGCAATATGGACATTCTGGACATAAATCTTGAATATTTCGGAAAAAAACCACTTTTTACTCCGTGTCGGCGTATTTCCGAGTCATTCGGTTCCACGCTGTGGCCGGCTGACTACCGGATAACTAAGTAGGAAAACTGTGCCAAGATGGCGGCGTGAAAATCGCTGCGTTGGCTGGTGGAATAGGCGGAGCTCGATTTTTACGCGGTCTAACCCAGTCGGCGAAAGTCACCAGAGATGTCGACGTCACCGTGATTGCCAATACGGGAGATGACATCTGGGTACATGGCGTTCGGGTCTGCCCCGACCTTGACACCGTCATGTACACCCTCGGTGGTGGCATCAGCTCCGAGCGCGGTTGGGGTCGCGAAGGTGAAACTTTTACCGCGAAGGAAGAACTTGCGGTCTACGGTGTTGAACCAACCTGGTTTGGTTTGGGTGACAAGGACTTAGCAACCCATTTGATTCGCACAACCTCGCTGAACGCGGGCTACCCGCTCAGCGAAGTGACACAAGCTTTGTGTGATCGGTGGAAGCCGGGTGTGGATTTAATCCCCATGTCGGATCAACGCTGTGAAACCCACGTTGTGGTTGACCACCCTGAAACAGGCATGCGAGTTGCCATGCACTTCCAAGAATGGTGGATTCGTTACGGAGCGACGCTACCCGCCCATGAATTCATTCAGGTTGGCTTGGATACTGCACTACCGGCGCCAGGGGTCATTGACGCAATCAACAACGCGGATCTCATCATGTTGCCCCCCAGTAACCCCGTGGTCTCAATAGGAACAATCTTGGCTGTTCCTGGAATTCTTGATGCGATCCGAAATACATCCGCACCGGTCATTGGTCTGTCTCCCATAATTGATAACGCACCCGTGCGTGGGATGGCTGATGCATGCCTTCGTGCAATCAACGTGGAGACAAATGCGGCAGCGGTTGCGCGCCATTACGGCAGTAGATCCAATGGTGGGATTTTGGACTACTGGTTAATTGATCACCGCGATTCGGATTCACTGGGTGACATTGAAGAACTAGGAATCACCGCCCGCGCAATCCCACTTCTCATGACCGACGTTGATGCCGCAGGTGCCATGGCTAACTCGGCACTTGACCTAGTACTTGGCAATTAAGTCACGTTTCCGATGCACCCCGATGCTGGCATTCAGGTTTACGGTCTCCCGACCAACCATCAATTCGCATCAGGGGATGACCTTGTAGAGATATTCCTTGAAGGGCTCACGCCGGACAAAGACTTGCAAGACGGCGACATAATCGTGATCACCAGCAAAGTTGTGGCTAAATGTGAAGGCCGAGTTGTCACCGGGGTTTATGACCGCGAAGAGGCTATTGCGGGCGAGGCGAAGCGCATTGTTGCTAAAAAAACCCATGCTCGCGGCGTGACCACAATCGTAGAAACACACACCGGATTAATTCTTGCTGCCGCAGGAATCGATGCCAGCAATACGGAACCCGGGACAATAGTTCTGCTTCCCGTTGACCCCGATCACAGTGCGCGTGAGCTTCGCGAGCGCTTTAAAATAATGACCGGGAAGACTATTGGTGTTGTCATTACCGACACCCTCGGCCGCGCATGGCGACTTGGAGTCACCGACCATGCGATAGGTGCCGCAGGGATTACCGTCCTTGACGACCTCACCGGAAAGCCCGACGCCTTTAATCGCACACTCGAAATGACGGTAGTAGCCGTAGCCGACGAAATAGCTGCCGCGAGTGAATTAGTTCGCCCAAAAGACTCGCTCACACCTTTTGCCATCATTCGCGGACTGGAACACTTGGTGACCAAGGAGCACGGGCCCGGCGCTCAGGCAATCGTTCGCCCAACGGAGGAAGACCTATTTTCCCTCGGCACTGCTGAGTCAATTGCACTCGGTAAGGAGCAGGCAGTCGCCGATCGACGAACCGTCAGAAACTTCCAACAGCAGCAGGTTCCTGAGATAGTTATTGAAAAAGCAATTGAGGCTGCAATAACTGCACCTGCACCGCATCACAGCACACCTTGGAGATTCCTCGTTCTCCATTCTGGTGAGGAGCAGCAGCAAAGCAAGCGAATCGCACTCCTTGACGCAATGGCGCAAACTTGGCAGCGAGATTTGCGAGCGGAAGGTAAATTAGAGGAAGAAATTGCCAAGCGTATTGCTCGTGGAAACATTTTGCGCACAGCGCCGTGTGTCGTTGTTGCGTTCATGGACCTTGCATCAGGTGCACACACCTACCCTGAAATGGGTGGGCGCAATAACAGTGAACGCGATATGTTCTTGGTTGCGGGAGGTGCAGCTGTTGAAAACTTTTTGATCAGTATCAGCAGCCAGGGTTATGGTTCGGCTTGGATTTCTTCAACACTATTTTGTCCAGAGACTGTTCGAATCCAACTCGCACTACCAGAATCATTTATCTCTTTGGGTGCCGTTGCGATCGGTGTGCCAGCAACAATTCCGAGTCAACGCCCGGGCAGAAGCGCCACGGACTTCCGAATCGACTAACGGCTCATTGATCCGCTGAAAATCGAATGGCTAAATCGTTGAGTTGCGCGTTAGCCCACACCCTTGCTCCATTGAGGAGTTCATTACCAGCGCCAATCGTCGCGAAATCGCCGACCACACTGTCGCGGATCACGCATGAGTCTCCGATTTCGGCACCTTGACCAATAATGCTGTTTGAAATATTGACATTGGTGCCAATGACGACCGAGTCAAAAATCACGCTCGCACTGACATTGGAGCCTGATCCAACAATTGTCCCTGCACCGATAGTGGTGCCACCGTGAATAAGGGCTGTGTCAGCAATCTTTGATCCAGCCAGAATGAGTGATTGACCTGGAGCGGTTACCGCGGGTGATGGCGCGTTCCCCAAAACAAGATCAACCGATCCTGCAACAAAATCCATGGGCTGTCCAAGGTCGAGCCAATAGCCGGGGTCAACAACGCCCATGACTATTCGATCGGAGGCCAATAGCGCCGGGAAAATTTCACGCTCTACTGAGACAGCTCTTCCCGGCGGGATTGATTCAATTACCGAGCGGGTGAACACATAGCAGCCCGCATTAATTTGGTCGGTCACGATTTCTTCAGGAGTTTGTGGTTTTTCCAGAAATTGAAGAACACGGCCATCACTTGACGTTGGCACAAGTCCATAAGCTCGCGGATCCGCCACGCGGGTCAAATACAGAGTTACATCTGCTGCGCTGTCCTGGTGGGTTGAAATAAGTGCATCGATGTCAAGGCCGGTGAGTACATCTCCATTGAAAATCACAACGGGGTCCTCCGGACCACCCTGCAGGAAACTCGAAGCAAAACGAATAGCTCCCCCCGTGCCCAGAGGAACCTCCTCGGTGGCAATAACAACGTCAATGCCTAAATCAGCATCCGCTATGAAACTGGCAAAGACCTCCGCGCGATAACTGGTTGCCAACACAATCCGGGTGATCCCGGAATCGCGTGCTCGCAGAATCTGGTGAACCGTGAAGGGAACACCAGCCACCGGGAGCATCGGCTTGGGAGTGTTGATTGTCAAAGGACGCAGTCGAGTGCCCTGACCGCCGACGAGGAGGATTGCTTCGCGCATAGGGGCAGCCTGCCATAGCTGGAGCGCGCGTCATGCGCATACACGTACGCTCAGCCGGGTGGAGTCGCAAAAGATCAAGGATGTCTGGCAATTACTCAATAGTTTCCCCGATCCGCAGCGCCCTTTCATCACGACAAATTTCCCCGCCACGGGTCGTATTGAACTCTCGGTTACGACTTTTCTTAATGGTGCAGCTAAGGCCGCTAACGCATTGCGTGACGTGATTGATGTGGAGCCTGGTACGGCAGTGCACGTTGATCTGGGTTGGTCATGGCAGCAGGCGGTGTGGCAAGCCGGCGCACTGATCTCCGGGAATGACCTGGTGACCCAGAACCCCGAGGTGAGGATTGTCCCTGCCGGTCAGCCTGGAGCAATCGGTCCTGGTGATGCATTTGGTATTTCAGTAGATGGCTGGGGTCGCCCACAAGGTTACGAGGGTGAAATTACCGCCGAAGTTCTGGGCCAACCCGATGGGTGGATGTACCCAGAATTTTTTGTGCAGCAGCTAGATGTCATTGAATTGGCGTACCAATGGGGTCTTGAGAGAGGGGTCGGTCTGGGTGCGCGGATCGGAATCGATACTCGAAACACGGAACCAAATGTTTTCATTCCGTTCCTGCTGCCATTAGTTTTTGGTGGGTCCATAGTCCTTAGCGACAACCTTGACGAGCACCTCGTTGAGCAGGAACAGATAACTTGCGCACTGAGCATGTGAATCAGGTAACGGTTACTGCAATGACGGGACTCACGCCCGCTGCTTGACGGTCATCAACTACGACTATTCGATAAAGATAACTCGATCCAGCAGGTGTTGCCCGCTTTATTGTAAAGGAGATCTTGCCCCCGGCTTGTGTCTTCTTCGTGCCGATAGTTCGCCATTCACCAGTTTCAGGGTCACCATTCACCAGCACTTGGTGCCATACCGTGAGACCCTTTTTACTTGGACGCATCTTGGCCTTAATGGTGAAGGACTTCCCTTCTTTCTTGGTCACCGCTGCCGGACTTAATAGGGAAACGGTTCGTTGTTTAACACTGGGCACGACACCAATGGCGAGTTCGGCGCTGGTGCCAACAACAACTGCCTTTTTAGTTGTCACTACCCGATACACGAGGGTTGTTGCAGGTGGCCATGGATCCTTGATCGTGAACGAGACCTTGCCCTTGGCCTTCGTCCGCTTTTTTACAAGAGTTGTCCACTCTTCACCCACGCGTTGTTGTAACCACACCCGTAATCCCTTTTTGGCCGGATCAACTTTGGCTTTGATGTCGAATGGTTTACCGGCTGGCTGGTCAACTTTTGCCCCGGTGAGAATTTCGACAGAGCGTTCGCTGGGGGGGACTTCGACAATAGGGACACCCGGCGCAACCGGCTGGGCAACGGGAACGCCCGCGTTACCGTCAATCGCTGTGACGTAGTTTGACTTGAGACCGAACAGGCTGCGCATTTCATTTCCTGTTCTCGTTACGGAACTACCGTCAGCCAACGTTGCGGCAATCCTTTTGACAGCACCGGCGGTCGTGCGCTCCGTAACCGCTAGTTGCCACACTCCGGGAACTCCGAATGCTTGCGCAGCTTGGGCTTGAGTGATCACCTTGGTCCACGAAGCATCAGGATTGGATGGATCCAGTGAATACGGGTCCGGTACTGAGATCAAGTAAGGGAATGTTTCCCCACCCCATGCCTCGGAGACCGCCTGTGATGCACCGCCATTTGACGAGGAGTAAAACGCCTTAATTGCTTTACCGTCCTTGAGAATCGCAAGTCCAGTCGTGGGTGATGCGTGGGTTGCGTTCACCGCTGCTAGCCAACGGCCACCTTGTGCACTCGCTTGTTTAGTCCAGCCGGTAAAGGCTTGATCCGAGAAAGGACCGTAACCGTCATCGAGGTGACAATTACAACTTTTCCGAAGGCCAGCGTCGATCTTGGAAAGTGCATACGTCCGAGCCGCGAGCACCTGCGTCTGTAGTGCGGCGTCCGGCCAGGAGTTGGAAACCTCAGATATGCCGTAAAGGTATTCGTCATGGAGCCTTAATCTGTTGACGGCATTGAGCTGGGGCTTTCCACCAACCGTGATCGGCGTTACCTCGACGTAGCCGTAACGGAATCGACTCCCCGGCTGTGACAACGGACGGGCCTGGTTAGTCACATGAACAATGGTGGCGCCCAGCGGCCGAGCGGTAGCCGAAGGACCTTGGCCAATTTCACTTGAGACGCCTCCGGTAATTCGAAGAACTTTGACCTGCCCACCGGAACGTTGGAATTGGAAAATATCTGCTGGGCTCCCGGTGGTGGTAACACCGCCCACGGAGACCTCGAGTGCACCACCAGTTGCATCAAGCGCCGTACTTTGCATGTCAATCCGTGATTTTTGGTACTCGATATTGACCGAGATCTCCATGTCGTCCTGCACAGGCACAACTTGCGTTCCCGGGTAGTAGTAGGTGACTATCGAGGTTACGTCCATCCCCGCATTGGCCATTGCTCGCGCACCCCATTGGGATAATCCGACTCCGTGGCCGTATCCCGAACCGGTCAGGGTGAAACTCGCAGGTGGAGCGCATGGATCCGGTGGTGAATCAGTCGTTGCCAATACCCGTGCTTGACCGACCCAGGGATAGAGAACCTCACCGTTGCCTGTTGAATTCATTGTCACCGTGTAGGTACCGGGAGGCACCGGTTGACCGGCATCATTTTTCTTGTCCCAATCAATAGTGAGAGCTCCAAGTTCACCTTGTCCACCACTCATGCTGCGAACGACTTCCCCGCATTGCGAACGAACAGATAAATTCCATTGCAGCGGAGCATTTGTGACTGCGGCAATGCGCACAGGCTGGCCCTCACCCCATTTGGCCGGCGCAGCTGCTGGATTGATCATGCTGGCGCCCATTTTTGCTCCAGCGGCGGCACGGATTGCCGGAAGTTGCGCTTCCAAGAACTTGCCCGGGCAAGAAGTTGAACCGATGTCACCGTGGCCACCAACGACTAATGCGGTTGCGGTTACCCCAGGTTTGTAATTTGACGTTCCGGCGTCAGAGTCAGAAACAAGTGTTGTTTGTCCATTTGGGTCCCGGTGATTCATCGATAACTTCCAGGCCAGTAGGGAAGAAACCGAGTCGACCATGGCAACCATTTCAGGGTCATTTGGCTTAAATTTTTGGAAGTTTCCCAAAGCTGAGATCGCAAAAGTTTCGTCATTAAATCCAGCCGTGTGACCGCCGACAACTGCCTTATCTACTCCCCCTCCACGCCCTTCATAGAGTCGACCAAAGCGATCAACAATGAAGTTATAGGCCATGTCGGAGTACTTCAAACCCTTGGTGAAATACGTGTATAGATTTCGCATTTGCGCGGGTGCTTCTTCTGGCGTGTAGTTGCTTTGACTCGCAGTGTGATGAATAAACGCGGCCTTGATTGTGGGTGCTATTTTCGGTCCACTTCGAGTCAAGCTTTCGTCAGCACCCCACTGCGATCTCGAGATGATCGCCGGCATTGGCGCGCTTACCGTGCTTGCCGCCACCGTGCTTATTGGTCCCGAGTTGTTTGAATCTAAATCGGGTTCAGGAATTGCTGCATCAGATTTGATCGTTGGCGAATCAAGTAAGACCATTGACGGCTCGGCGACTTCAACTCCGTCAGGTGTGTCAATGCGCACCTCCACACCGGTTGCCGACTCGGTCAGCAAGGGCTGTGTTCCATAAAGAATGTTTTTCGCCTCGGCACCATCGGGTTGGTCCATCGAGATCTCAAGTGGTGTCCACGAACTCCAACCAGAGTCTTCCTGCACTCGAACGAGAACACGGGTGCCGGCAGCGAATGGCTCGGCCGAAGTAACCCCCACCAATGTGAAGGGTTTTGTTTCCGTGTTGCGCGTTGCCACAACCGGCTTCAGGTCGGTGAATTGATCAACTTGATGCGAATGATGTTTATCCGAGGCCGGTGCCAAAGAGAGAAAATCCACCGAGTGCCCGTCACCGGACTCTGGCGCGAAAGAGGCTTGAAAGGCCGGCTGGGATGCAGTGACAATCGTTGGGTCCACACCAACGAGTTGTATGTGCTGCTCAATAAGTGGAGGTGGCGGTTGGCGTGTATCCGCAGTGGGTTGACTCACATTCGCGGTTGGTGGTGATCCGGATGGGAGTGAGCCCAAAACGGGCAGGACCAGGCTGGCGGAGAGCACGGCAATAACGGTCAGAGCACCCCGGATGCGGGGGGTGCCAGGCTTTGGATCAAACAACTGCCCACACCTTCCTCATCGTGATCAAACGTCCCACCTGCCACACAGGCCCCATGAATTACGTCTCAGTAGTGTCACACACACCCACCGCCTGCACCAAACTCCGCCCCGCGCTACTTGCTCACATCTGGCCGAGGGTGCGCCCATGCGGGGAACCAAGTAGGGCTTTGGGTGCGTCCTAGCCACTGATAGCAGGCTTCCCGCTTACTATTGAGGGTGATTCCGCTGCGCAAATAAGTGAAATCACCAAAAAACGCTTCCCAGGATTAAGGATCCCCTTGAGTAACCGACGTTGGCCAAAGGTTGTTGTAGCAGTCACCGCCGGCGCGATTTTGGCCGTGACAGCGGTTGGTGCGGGTGTTACCGCAGTCCTTGGGCAACTTGAAGGCAATATCACGGCCCTTGATGTCTCTGATGAAACCGGGAGCACCGTTACCAGTGGCGAATCAGTCGTGGTTGACGAAGTAACGGGGGAAACCGCACCCTTTAACGTGCTGCTGATGGGTAGCGACTCCCGCGCCGGCAAAGACAATAAAGGCTACGGAAGCACCGCAAAATTTGGTTCAACCGAACGCTCGGACACCACAATCCTTTTGCACGTCAGTGCCGATCGCAGCCAAGCAGTCGCGGTGAGTATCCCCCGCGACACCCTCATTGATCTACCAACCTGCAAAAACGCGAATGGTGAAAGCGTAAGTGGGGGCACCGGTAAATTTAATGAAGCCATGTCCATCGGTGGCCCCGGCTGCACCCTCAAAGCTGTCGAAAATATGACCGGAATGAAGATCGACAACTTTATGGTGGTCGACTTCGGTGGCTTTAAAGCAATCACCGAGGCAGTCGGCGGAGTCGAAATCTGTCTCAGCGAGGCGGTCAACGATCCACTCAGTGGCCTCAAACTCAGCGCTGGAAAGCACACGATTTCAGGCGAAGAAGCACTTGCCTTCGTTCGTGCCCGTAAAACATTGGGCGACGGCTCAGACACCTCGCGCATTAGGCGCCAGCAGGCTTTTCTTTCATCCATGGCCAAGAAGGTGCTCTCCAGTGGAACGCTACTCAATCCTGCGGCGCTGCTCGGGGTTCTTAACGCCGCAACCGAGTCACTCACCGCGGACCCGCAATTGGCCAATATCGATAATCTGCGCGAGTTGGCGGTAAGCATGAAAGACCTGAGTCCTTCCAACATCACCTTCACCACGCTGCCTTGGTATCCCGCCGGTGATGGCGCAAACGTCTTGATGAACAAGAAAAAAGCCAAAGGACTTCTCAACGCGATCAAAAATGACACTGCCTGGCCACCTAAGGCTGCCAATGACCAACCACTACTGCGCACGGTCCCCGAAAATATCCGTGTAGAAGTAATCAATGGCACGGGCGTAAAGGGCGCTGGCAAAAGCGCCAAGAAGGCACTGCGCGAGCAAGGTTTCATCGTGGTTAATGTCAAAAATGGTGATCCGATTTCCGCCACAACGCTTATCTATGACCCCGAGTGGGACAACTCCGCTAAGACATTGGCGTACTCCGCGAGCGCAACAGTGCTTGAACCGGCAGCGGGTTCAGGATCAACACTTCAACTTGTGATCGGACCGGACTTCACTGGAACTAAAGCCGTCCAAATTAGTGAGGCACTCAAAGATAAAACGGCAAACATCAACACCGCCGATGAAAGTTACTGCGCCAGTTAATTAGATGACGGGTGGTCGACCGGCTTTGGTCATTGCCCACACGGTTTTCCACTTCATGGTCTTACGTCCACTGGGTCGCACGGACATACCTTCACGCATTCCCGCAAACCAGGCTTTGCGAGCCGCTGAGTCACGAACCCGCAACATGGTTAATCCAGCCCAACTGCCAACATAAAGCGGCTCCAACACGACGGGGAGATTGCGACGTGCAAGCCACACCCGGTTTCGTGCATTCATTCGGTAAAACTCGTCATGTCGTAATGGATTGATCACCGGGTGATACACATCAATGTCGCCGGCATACCACGGGATAAAACCGGCATCCCACACTCGCCACACCAGGTCAATTCCTTCATGGGCGTAAAAGAACTCTTCCGGCCAGCCACCACAGGTGTCGAATACGGAGCGCCGAATTACCGTTGCCCCTTCCCACAGTGAGGTTGCCGGACCGGATGCGCTCGGATCACCTACCCGCAGCCGAGGAACCCAGCGGCCGGGGGCAACTTTGCCCGTTGGATCAACCACCCGCGGCTGGATCAGTCCTATTTCAGGCCGAGCCTTCAACAAAGCCGCCATTCGTTCTAAGAAATTCGAGTCTGGTAGCTCGGCATCGTCGTCGAGGAAAAATAGGGTGTCGCCACTTACCAGTTCCACTCCTGCATTGCGTCCCGCTGGAATACCAACATTTTCCGCAAGCGCTAACGCTCTCACTCCCATAGGTAAATCAACAGGTTCCCATCCATTGCCCACAACCACGATGTCGGAATCAACATTGCTTTGTTTTATAACTGATTCGATTGCCTTGCGTAACTCAGCGGGGCGTTTTCCCATGGTTAAAATCACAACACCGAATTGCGGGGGGCTCATTGATGCTGCCATCACTTCAACTTGCTGGACGTCATGATCGCCATAAAGTGGCCAATAATTGTGAAGACCCCGAGAACCGCCAGCCCAGCAACCAGAACGCGGGTTACCTGTAAATCTCCAGTGAACAGGTCACCAATTGCTGCGATGAAAGCCAAGATCGTGAGTTCAACCGAATGGTAAGCACGGTGAAATGGCACAAAACGAGCAATGGATCGAATCTTGCGTAACCCGGAGACGTTAGGAACCCCAACGGATTCTTTGTCCTCCAACTTGGGCATATTGTTGTAAGCGCGCGAGACGTGGACCATGTCATTGAGCGCTTTATTGAACATAATGATTAAAGCAAGTAATGCTCCGATCAATGGCCACGGTGAATCCAGCCAACCCGAATCGGGGAAGCCCGCGGCGCGTAAACCAAGTGCGAGAGGAATACACGCTTCAGCAACATAGTGGCCAACGCGATCCAGGAAGACACCCTTCGGCGAAGAGGTTCCACGCCACCGCGCGATTTCACCGTCTGAACAATCCCACAACATTTGCATTTGCCCCAACAGCAAAGCCAGACTGGCTCCGGGCATTCCAGGGATGAGGAGTGCGACCCCGGCAAGTGCGCCTGTCGCAATCATTAAATAAGTGACGCCGTTTGCGGTGATGGAAGTGCGCAGTAGAAAACTCGTTAAGTACGGAGAAATGTCACGAAGGTAAACGTCAGCGACCCAATGTTCGGAATTCTTGCGGTCGCGAACAGATGGTGGCTGGCAGACTTCCTTGATCTGCTCGATGCTCGGGTGCATTGCCTTCTCTGGTTTCACAGGACTATCACTTTCCGCGCCGACAAATACTGAGCCGAAGCAATGATTACGCACCACATGAACAACCACGCTACTCCCAGGTTGAGCGCGTCATAGAAAGCAGTGATGCCTACCCCGGCCGCAATGACCACAATGACTGTTCGCCCTTCACGACCCAGCGCTCCCCACGTGATCCAGCGAGGGGCTTTGGACCCCGCTAACGCACGATAGAGATTGTCGTAATGGTGAAATGCAACGATGAACAGGTAGCCAAACGCCAATGTGATCCATTGTGGGAACCAAGTCACTGCGATTATGGTCACAACGCCCATTTCAATGAGGCGATTAATCATGGGATTTGCCCAGTTCCAACGTGAGGCAGGCGGGCGGCGAAATACTGCAGGAAGTGAATCAAGAATCGGGCCATTATCACGTTGCGCGGTAATGAGCTCAACACCAACGGGAATCTTTTCCCACCTTCGAGTTCGCACCACTCGGCCCATGATCGTGTACATCCAAGCAAAGGAAGTGAGAACAAGTAGCGTTAAAAGTGCAGCCAGCGGCGTGAAAATCGCGGCGACGACACTGATAACAAGCCAGCGCTCACCAATGGGCATGTGAATTACTTTCTTGAACCATCGCAAACTTGTTCGGCTGTTAACCCGAACCGAGAAGGTGGCGTAATTCTCG
>JBIIOS010000104.1:0-6242 GCA_044336805.1 Candidatus Nanopelagicales bacterium | reverse complement strand
GAGGGCGATGGTGGACTCATTCGCCGTGCTCCAGGTGTACGAAGGCGAATTCGGGTCGGTAGCTGAGGTATATACGAAGCTATCGGTTGTCGTGTCGACGGTGACCGCGAGGGCCCGAAGCGGGAAGTTGTTGTCGTATACGGCTATGTCGTACAGGCCGTTACCTCGATCAAGGACGGCGTAAGGAGTGATGCCATGTCCACCGACACCCCCATAAACAGTGAGAACGAAGGGAACGGTACCGCTGGGAAGCGTCTGAATAAGTGTCCGAACAAGTTGCGTCGGCGACTGGCCGGCAATCGCATCGGGGAGCACATTCGGGTCCAGGTACTGGGTGGCGAACAGGCGGGTGATCGTCTGTGTTGCCGGATTACCCATCGGGTTGAGAGCATTGAGTCCAAAGCCGGAGGCTCCAACCTGGTTGGCCGGCAGTTGTCCGTTGTATAGGGCTGCTGCTGCGGCGGCTATTCCAAAACAATGACCGCCCAGCGCGTTTGTCTCGACCATCTGAGCCAGCAGTTCGGCCCCGAGGATCAGATCGCAATCACCGGTTTTTGGGTCTATGGACTTCGCATTACGGCAGACACCATCACCAAGGGTGCGGCGCAGAGCGAGCGCATTGAGCGGTGCCGGACCAGCGGCCTGACCTTTTTGGAGTTGCTCCAATGTGACCCGTGTCGCCCCGCCGTACACCATGGCGTTCTCGGCAAAAGACTCGTTTGATCCCCAGTTTGGTACCGGGAAACCGTGGGGGTAGGGGCGGAAACCTGAGTCGGCAATAACTGTTCCCTGTGGGACGCCCTCGTCAAAATTCCCGAAAAGTTGTTGATAAATATCCGGATCCACAACCCAGCCGCCCGGAGGATTTCCCCCAAAAGCCAGGTTGTTGTCGCTCGCATGTGCAGCAGGCAGCCCTGCCGCAACTAACGCGAAGACCGCCACCATGGTGGCAAGAATGGTTCGGGTGGCGAGAACGTGAGGGCGTGGCCGAGTATTCATAGGTGGACTTTACCCAACTTTTGGGCCATCGAAGAAGCCTTTATTCAAAAAATTGGTTGCCTATGAACACCGTAGTGGGGCCCGGTCTAGAGGCGTCAATGCCAAGTTCCCTCGCCAAAACCCGTTTTCTGTGTTCCCATAGATCAATGGAATCAAAGGGGTCACCTGTCGGGCGACGCGTAATTCTTGGCATGTTGGGGCTTGGCGCCCTCGGTGTCGTATTCGGTAGGCAATTGAATTCGGTTGTGAGTGACACCGTCGCTTCAACGCTGCCCGAGCTCGGGGCGATCATTCCGGCCGCCGGCGGATTTCGAATTTATACGGTAACCAATGGCTACCCGGAAATGTCACAGGCGGACTACCGATTAACCGTTGGTGGCGCCGTGAGTTCACCACTCAATCTGAGTTTTGCCGATCTCGAATCACTCCCGCAGACTTCAATGACAAAGGACTTCCAATGCGTAACGGGCTGGCGCGTTGACAACGTCCCCTGGTCGGGAGTTCTCATGAGTGACCTACTCGCCGTTGCTGGCGCACCACCTACTGCAATCGCGCTGACCATTGACTCATTTGACGGTGCATACACCGAATCACTCACCATGGAGCAGGCAATTCGCCCCGACGTTTTGATTGCCACCTCGATGTACGGCAAACCCGTAACTCGCGAACATGGTGGACCGGTTCGATTACTTGTTGCGCCAATGTACGGCTACAAATCGCTCAAGTGGCTATCAAACATTGATGTCGTTGACACGGTTATTCCCGGATACTGGGAGCAACGCGGTTACGACATTGACGCCTGGGTCGGCCAATCAAATGGACGCAGCGATGAGCCGGTCACGTGAAGCGATTTACCCCGATTGAACGCTTCGCGCACCGCTCCATATCCGTCTTGATGTTTCTCCTGATTGCCACAGCTGCCGCCCTTTATATACCGGATATCAGTGTGCTTATTGGGAACCGTGGAATAGTGAAGACAATCCACTCAGTTAGCGGTTTCTTACTACCCATCCCATTGATTATCGCTATTGCATTCCCCGTGTTTCGCATGAACATGCGCGAACTCAACCGATTCCACCCACATGATTTCGCGTGGCTCAAACGTGCCGATAGCGCGTCCATCGCACCTGAAATGAGTAACCCGGAACCTGTTTACGGAAAATTCAATGCCGGACAAAAGCTCAATGCTGCATTCAGTTTTGGAGCAATTTTGATTATGTTCGCAACCGGAATGGTCATGTTCTTCAGTTCACTTTTCACCGACGATATTCGCACCGGGGCAACATTTGTTCATGACTGGCTAACCCTGGCAATAGTCATAGCCCTCACCGGACATATATATATGGCAATGAAAGACACCCAAGCCCGGATGGGAATGCGAACAGGCAAAGTCACCCAAGGTTGGGCGCAGAAACACCATCCGCAGTGGGCGGCAGTCAACTCCGGATCAGGTGCGACCGAGCCAGAAGTCCATCCAGTTGATAAAGATCAAACTTAAAATCACCAAGAATGTCGCGCCAATAAATACCCAGCGCAGTGAACTGAAAATATCTGATATAAATCCCGGGGTTCCACTTCGAGTGAACCTACCTGCCTTCGCATTTTCAGCCGTAGTCAGCCAGAAAATCAGAATTGTGCCAACCCAAGCGATCATGCACCATGGGCATAGTGCGTCAATTACGTACAAACTCTGGACGATCAACCAGATGGCAAACGCCAACCCACCTAGTGCGCCAAGGTTGAGACCCAACCACACCCAGTTCGGTAAAACCACTCGCGCCAATAAAAGAACAGCAAGCGTGATGACCACCGAAAAGGAAATCAAACCGATGATTGGGTTGGGAAAACCAAATACCGAGGCCTGCTCAGTGATGATGACTGAACCACACGCAAGTACCGGGTTGATATTGCAACTAGGGATGTAACTGGGATCAGACAGGATCGCAATCTTGTCTTGGGTCAAAGTGAACGCAGCGAAAAGACCAATAATCCCCGAGAACAATAGGACCCAAGGCGTTGACCTGTATTGCGTTGATTTCATCTACTTCACATCCCACCATAAAGTTGCCACTGATCGAGGTTTGGAGTCTTTTGTGGACAGAAGTGCAGCAGCTAACTCTGCGTCACGATCCTCGGTGAGACACAACCGAATTCGCACCTGACGGATTCGTTCGGCCTCAGGGAGATTAACCCTAGCTCCCCAAGTTTCGTCGTCCCAAATATCAAGAACCGCTCCAAAGCCTAGTGATAAACAAATGTCTTGCAATTGGTATGGAGTTGGTTGGGTGGGTCGATCCAAGTCCCAGAACTTTTTCCACAGCGCATTCATATTGCTCATGGGGTGGGTCATAGGAATTTCCATGACCACTCGTTTGCGTGCATGGTCATTGAGCGACTGGAGGAATGGAACGATGTCCGCGACGTTGTAGGCAACATGGTGACACACGACTACATCAGCTTCGGGAACCATGAGTGCGACAGCAGGCCAGTCCCCCAAATAGGTGTGGGCAATTGCTCCACGAGTCTCGGCCGCCTTAAGGAATTCGTCGAGCATTTCTTGCTGGTGATCAACAGCCGTCAAAGTCCCCGCCGGTGGGGTGATTGCCATTGAGGCTCGGCCGCCACCCGATCCAATGTCGAGAACACTGCCACCAGGCTCAAGCGCCTCACGTGCGCGTTGGTGTGAAGGTGAATCAGGGATTTCCGCGGCAACGGTGAACATGGCAACGGAGTGCTTCCAAGGAACCTCAGGAGCTTGATCAAGGATCTCCTGTGGGAGCGCCCAAGTGGCAAGGTCCGCGGCCCACTGATCGGCCAAAGATTGGGTTCGCGATTGGCTCACGTCAGAACCTTAACCCCTGAGCGTGGCTGACACGGTGTCGGAAACAAAATGCTGCTTTGACACTACATTTGGGCGGGTGAGTAACGCAAGTGCCGCAGAGCCAGAGTCTGGCCATCCACTCGCTGCATTAATTGGCGGACCTCGTGGCGCTATCGAGTCGATGTTGCCGCCGGTTGTTTTCGTCGTCGTCTATTTAGCTTCGAACAGCAATCTCACCGCAGCGGTGATCTCAGCGCTGGCCATCGGGATTGTTCTGGCTGGGTTGCGTATTTCTCGCGGAGAAAAACCAGTCCGAGTCGTTGGTGCCCTACTCGTCGTCGTACTTGCCGCCACCGTTGCGTACTACACGGGTAGCGCGGTTGCATATTTTTGGCCACTCGTCCTGGCCAATATTGCCTCGGCTCTCGCATTCGCTTTTTCGATCCTGATTCGCTGGCCACTTCTCGGTGTGATCGTTGGCCCGCTCTCCGGGACCGGGATGCGGTGGCGCAAAGACCCCGACCTACTCAAGGCCTACTCAAAGGCATCATGGCTGTGGGTTTTACTCAATGTAGTGCGCGCCGCTGTACAAGTGCCACTTATTCAAGGTGAAGACCTGTGGGCCCTTGCAGCAGTTCGACCGCTTTTCTATGTAATGGTGATTGGTGTTGTTTTCTGGTCATGGCGAATAATCAAAAACAGCCTGCCAGCGGATCACCCCGGTATCCGTAGTCCACGAATACCAGAATAAATCTTTATTTTTGACAGGTCGGGCACCAAAAAAGATTTCTTCCACGAAGGTCTGCTTCAGCAATCTCGTGGGAACAAATAAAACACGGTAAGCCAGTTCGCCGGTACACGTAAACTTCACCGCCATGGCGATCTTCGCGCGGAGCACGCTTCATGGCTTTTGGTAAATGTTCCGGTCGCACCGTATCAATGCGCCCACGCCTGACTCCAATTTTCATGAGGTCAACAAGGTCAGTCCACATTGCATCAAACTGTCCCGAGGTTAGTGCCCTCCCTGGACTCTGTGGATTAATTCCGGCGCGAAAGAGTGCCTCCGCTCGATAGATGTTTCCCACTCCGGCAAAGAGTGTTTGGTCCATGAGTAGAACTCCGATCGGCGTATTACTGGCCAACACTTTTGTTCGCACGGCGCTCGGGTCGTCCTTGCGAATGGGATCCGGCCCAATCTTCGACTTTATGGTCTTTACTTCCGCTGGTGATATGAGATTGCAAGCATTTGGTCCACGCAACTGGGCACAGGATTCCGGAGTTGAAATTTGTAGGCGAATTAGACCAACCGGCTCGGGTGTGTGATTTAGAAAAGTCCATTTTCCATAGAGACCAAGGTGAATGTGGATGACCTGACCCTGTTCAAAATTGATAAATAGGTGCTTGCCATAAGCCTGTGACTTAACAAACTCTGTTTCGTTGAGCACCGATGCCGATTGCGAGAATCGACCTTGCGGGCTACTCACTTCAACTATCTGATTTGCAAAGAGTTTGTTCAACTCACGAGCTTGTCGGTGAACAACGTGACCTTCAGGCACGACTAGCTGGCGTTCACTATTAATTCAAGCATTCAGCCTGCAGCCATCTCTGTCGCAATGTCAGCCGCAAAAGCCTCCACGTCAGACTCTTGGGTGTCCCACGCACACATCCAGCGGACCAGGGTCGGACTGTCCCACGTGTAGAAACGCCACTTACTCTGCAAACGCTCCACGACTTCTTCGGGAATCCGCGCAAAAACTGCGTTGGCATCGGTTGGAACTTCAATGGAGATTCCTGGAATTTGCTCTACGGCTGATTTGAGTTTCTGAGCCATGTCATTAGCGTGGGTCGCGCTCTTTAGCCACAGGTCATCGCTCAGCAAGGCGATCATTTGAGCAGAAGCGAAACGCATTTTGCTATTGAGTTGCATAAAGCTTTTTCGAAAGTATTCAACGCCATGAACAACATCAGGGTTGAAAACAACAATCACTTCACCCATGAGCATTCCATTTTTCGTTCCCCCAAAGGACAAAATATCCACACCGGCATTGACCGTGAAGTCAGCAACGGGAACGCCCAGGGCCACCGCAGCATTGGCAATGCGTGCACCATCCATATGAACCCGAAGGCCCAGTTCATGCGCGCAATCGCTGATTGCCGTGACTTCCTCGACCGTGTAGACGGTTCCCATTTCTGTGGATTGAGCAATTGATACGGCACCTGGTTGGGCGTAATGCACAAAACCAAAATCATGGGCGGCAGATCGAATCAGATCCGGTGTGAGTTTTCCGTTGACGCCGGGGACAGCCCAGAGTTTGATTCCAGCAACCTTTTCGGGTGCACCACCCTCATCCATGTGAATGTGTGCAGTATTCGTGCACACAACAGCCTCCCATGGATTCATGATGGAGGCCAAGGCAACCAC